>NZFZ01000044.1 GCA_002689405.1 Gammaproteobacteria bacterium
GCAACTAATTCTCCTACCTTTTCAGCAGCTTCTACGTTTCCTCCATTGGTAGCTTTTAACTCTTTATCAAGGGAGGAAGCCTGTGCAAGTATTTGTTTTCCGTCAACTGAAAAAACTTGTGCATAGATATGTTTTGCAGATCTGAATATAGCCAGCCTATTAACATTAAGGCCTTCAGATAAACTTCTTAGTTTTCT
This sequence comes from Gammaproteobacteria bacterium, assembly GCA_002689405.1. Lineage (GTDB taxonomy): Bacteria > Pseudomonadota > Gammaproteobacteria > Magnimaribacterales > AG-339-G14 > MEDG-81. The sequence goes on from NZFZ01000044.1 coordinate 198, forward strand.
TGCTCTTCTATTTCTTGCTTCAATCTTTTTCATCTTAGGCAGTTTTCTTAGATTCTTTTCTTTTTATATGTTCATCGGAATATTTAACTCCTTTTCCTTTGTAAGGTTCTGGAGGTCTAAAGGCTCTTATCTCTGAAGCTGTATCACCTAATAGTTGTTTGTTAGTCGATGTCAAAACTAATTCTGTATTTGTAGGAGCTTCAGCAGTAACTCCATCAGGCAGTTTGTAGTTAATTGGGTGCGAATAACCAAGTGAGAGCTCTAGATTTGCTCCTGATACTTTTACTCTGTAACCAACACCATTAATTTCAAGTTTTTTCTCAAAACCTTTAGTGACTCCTTCTATCATATTCAAAGTAAGAGATCTCATAGTGCTAGTCATTGAAATAGAGGTTTTATCCTCTAAGTCTTTTGGGTTGAAGAGAATTGAATCCTCTTCTAAAGAAACTTTAACAGTATCGTGTACATTAAGAGAAAGCTCTCCTTTCGAACCAGAAATAGACAGAACATCTTCAGCTATTGACGCTTTTGCGCCATCAGAAAGAAGTAATTTTCTATTTATATTTCTTGCCATTTTAAAATACCGTACANATTAGTTCGCCACCCACTTTTTCTTTTTTTGCTTGNTCGCTGGTAATGATTCCCTTACTNGTTGTCATNATNGCTGTACCCAAACCTCCTTTAACAGGNGGAATTTGATCAAAGGAAAANTACTTNCGAAGCCCTGGTTTGCTTGCTCTNTCAAATTCTTTGATNACAGGTAAATCNTCGAAATATTTAAGAGTNATTTTAATTTCCTGCTTAGGCTGTTCTCCTACTAGCTCGACTTTTTTAATATAACCTTCTGATTCGAGAACCTTNCATATACCNAACTTAATTTTAGANGAGTCAAGAAGNACTTCTTTNTGACCTCTAGATTGAGCATTTTTAACTCTTGCTATCATGTCTGAAATTGGATCTTGCATACTCATAATTCTTACCAGCTTGATTTTACTAATCCTGGGACNTCNCCTCTCATAGCTAATTCTCTTAATTTNTTTCTTGAAAGNCCAAATTTTCTGTANACAGCATGAGGTCTTCCTGTTATTTGNCATCTTCTTTGAAGACGAATTGGATTTGCATCTCTTGGAAGTTTTTGCAATTTCTCTCTNGCAGCAAACTTNTCTTCNTCAGANGATTNAGAATCGGCAATTATCTTTTTTAGCTCTGCCCTTTTAGCAGCANAGCGTTCAACTNTTTTTTGTCTCTTTATTTCTCTNGCTATCATTGATTTTTTTGCCATTTTTTTACCTCAGCTAACAAATGGAAAATTNAGTTCNTTAAGTAAGGACAAGCCTTCTTCATNGTTTCTTGCAGAAGTAGTAATNCTTATATCCATACCTCTGATTTTTTGGACTTTGTCNTAATCAATTTCCGGGAAAATAATATGCTCTTTTATTCCCATGGTGTAATTACCTTGTCCATCAAAAGACTTNACGCTAAGTCCTCTGAAATCTCTTTCTCTTGGAATTGCGATNTTCAAGAGTCTATCTAGAAAATCGTACATTCTTTCCCCTCTTAGGGTTACTTTGCAACCTATAGGATAGCCATCTCTAATTTTAAAACTTGCTACTGACTTTCTTACAAGCGTTTTTACTGGCTGCTGACCAGAAATGAGTCTTAGATCTTCAATTGCAGTATCAATAACTTTTCTGTCGTTTACTGCATCGGGCCCCAAACCCATGTTGAGAGTAACTTTAGTAATTTTAGGTACTGCCATATTGGACTTAAAACCTAAAGATTCCTTTAAGTTTGGAACNGCCTTTTCAAGATAAGTTTTCTTTAAAATTGAAGTNCTCATTTGATTTCTTTNCCNTCCGATTTAAATACTCTTATTTTTTTATCTTTTTTAATTTCAANATTAATTTTGTCTGCTTTTTTTGATTTCTTGTTGTAGATAGCTANATTAGAAANATCAATTGGTGATTCTTTTTCAAGNATTCCNCCTTGNATATTNAGTTGAGGGTTNGGCTTCTGATGTTTTTTAACNATTTTAACTCCAGANACAATGCATTTTGTTTCNGANATAAATTTAGAAAGAGTTCCAGTTTTTCCAGNATCTTTTCCNGATANCACAATAACCTCNTCTCCAGTTCTAAGTTTTTTCATAATTAAATGACCTCCGGAGCAAGAGAAATAATTCTCATNAAATCNTTACTTCTNANCTCNCTNGATACNGGNCCGAAAATTCTAGTNCCAATTGGCTGTTTTTGNGTNTTAACTAANACTGCTGCNTTATCATCAAATCTTATNCTCGANCCGTCTTCTCTTTTAATATCTTTTTTAGTTCTAACNACGACNGCTTCAGCAACCTGNCCTTTTTTTACTCTTCCAGTNGGAATNGCTTCTTTTATAGCNACTTTGATAATGTCNCCAACTCGGGCGTATCTTCTTTTCGAGCCNCCNAGNACTTTTATACACATNACTTTCCTTGCTCCACTGTTATCTGCAATTTCTAAAATNGTCTGAGTTTGAATCATTTTTATTCAACNCCCTCAAATACTCTAAGNACTTCGATNAGTTTCCAAGATTTAGATTTTGAGTAAGGCTTNCATTCCATAATTTTTACCTTATCTCCTAAATTGCTNGAATTATCTTCATCATGGAAGCTNATTTTTGACGAGCGTTTTATAATTTTTCCTAATGTTTTATGTTTAACNCTTCTCTGAATNAGAGCTACNCTAGACTTATNTCCAGAAATACTAACAACTGACCCAACNAAAGTTCTTTCAATTACTTCACTCATTTTTCTATTNCCATTCTTTCCTTGAGTTTTTANTCTNGCTATNTCTTTTCTTAATTCNGATAGTTTGTGAGTCTCTTTAAGCGAGCCCGAANTATTTTTTAATTTNAAATCTAAATACTCCATATTGAGTTTTNCAATTTCAGATAAGTTTGCTTTTTTCTTNGCCATTAAACCGATCTCCTTTGAACAAATTTNGTTCCTACNGGTAATTTTGCAGCTGCTAAAGTNAAAGCTTCTCTTGCNATTGATTCATCAACTCCNTCCATCTCATANAGNATTCTTCCTGGTTTNATAGGACANACCCAATACTCAACATTTCCTTTACCTTTNCCTTGTCTAACTTCAAGAGGTTTTTTTGTAATTGGTTTGTCGGGGAAGATTCTTATCCAAATTTTTGCTCCCCTTTTAACATGTCTTGTCATAGCTCTTCTAGCAGCTTCAATTTGTCTTGAGGTAATTTGTCCTCGAGACGTGGCTTTAAGACCAAAAGCACCGAAATCTAGGGAGTTGCCCTTCTGGGCAAGGCCTCTATTGCGACCCTTCATTTGTTTTCTATATTTTGTTCTTTTAGGTTGAAACATAGCTTTTAGTTATCTGTTTTTTTAGGTTTGGTAGATATTTCACCTTTACAAATCCAAACTTTTACTCCAATGATTCCGTAGGTTGTTTTTGCTTCTGCAAGACCATAATCTATATCTGCTCTGAGAGTATGAAGAGGTACTCTNCCCTCNTTATGCCANTCGGCTCTNGCAATTTCTGCNCCNCCNAATCTTCCTGCTACTCTAACTTTTACTCCNTGTGCNCCTTGACGCATNGTATTTTGTGCNGNTCTTTTNATAACTCTTCTAAACATTGCACGTCTTTCAAGTTGNACCGCAATNTTTGCAGCAACNANTTGAGCATCTAAATCNGGTTTTCNTATTTCTTGAATGTTTAAACTAACTGGAACTTCCATTAACTTTGTAAGNTCATCNCTTAANCNATCNATATCCTCACCTTTTTTNCCTATNATCATTCCTGGTCTTGAGGTATGNATGGTTACTTTTCCACTTTGTGAAGGACGTTCAATTTCNATTTTGCTNACAAAAGAATTATCAAGTTCTTTTTTNAGAAACTCTCTNACAGCAAAATCATTNAGCAAAAGTTCTTGATACTTATCTTTTTCAGCATACCAAGTTGAATTNTGCTTTCGTGAAATTCCTAATCGTATTCCTATCGGGTTTACTTTTTGTCCCATTTAGCTTTTNTNACTCCCNAAAGTTATGTTGACATGACAACTNCGTTTTTGAATTCTGTCTGCTCTTCCTCTAGCTCTTGCTTGAATTCTTTTTAAAATAAAAGATTCATCAACTTTAATTTCTGAAACAAAAAGATCATCGATATCCAAACCTTTGTTGTTTTCGGCATTGGCGATTGCTGATTCTAAAAGCTTAAGTACATTTGATGCGGAAGATTTCTTGCTGAAAGATAATATGTCTATTGCCTCTTCAACTCTCTTNCCTCTGATTTGATCAGCTACNANCCTTACTTTGTAAGGTGAAACAGTNAATNTACTAAGCTTTGCNTTTACTTCAGTCATAATTAGCCTGCTTGNCTATCTCCCGAGTGCATTTTGAATGTTCTNGTNGGGACGAATTCGCCTAACTTATGTCCAACCATATCCTCTTTAATAAGAATTGGTACATGAGCACGGCCATTGTGGACTGCAATAGTTAAGTTCACCATTTCAGGTGTAATCATTGATCTCCTGGACCAAGTTTTGATTGGTCTTTTGCTTTTTTCTTCAATCGCTTTTTGAACTTTCTCTTCAAGATGATGATCTACAAAAGGACCTTTTTTTACTGATCTAACCATTACTTCTTCCTTCTTCTAACAATTAGTGAATCTGTTCTTTTATTGCTTCTGGTTCTGTATCCTTTAGTAGGAACCCCCCATGGGGAAACAGGATGCCTTCCTCCCGATGTCTTTCCTTCTCCACCTCCGTGAGGATGATCGATGGGGTTCATTGCTACACCTCTTACAGTGGGTCTCACTCCGATCCATCTTTTTGCGCCTGCTTTACCGAAAGATTTAAGAGAATGTTCTTGATTTGAGACTTCTCCAATTGTTGCCCTACAATCAGTCAAAACTTTTCTAACCTCGCCACTTTTAAGTCTTAGAGTTGCGTACTGACCTTCTTTAGCAACAAACTGTATGTAAGTACCTGCACTTCTCGCGAGTTGCGCTCCTTTTCCTGGTTTCAGCTCAACACAATGAAGAATTGTTCCGACAGGAATATCTTTTAAAACTAATGTATTGCCGACATTTACCGATGCCTTTTCTCCAGAAAGAACTTGATCATTTACTTTTAGGTTTTTGGGGGCAATTATGTATCTTCTTTCTCCATCGTTATANAGCAATAAAGCTATAAATGCTGACCTNTTAGGATCATATTCGATTCTTTCTACTTTTGCGGGGATATTATCCTTGTTTCTTTTGAAATCAATAANCCTATAGTGTTGCTTATGTCCTCCNCCAATATGGCGTGTTGTAATTCTTCCCNCATTATTTCTACCGCCAGTTTTACTTTTTTTCTTTACAAGAGAGGACAGAGGCCTGCCTTTGTATAAGTTTTTTTCAGTCTGAAGACTTCTAAATCTTCTTCCTGGTGATGTTGGCTTTGCCTTTACTACTGCCATTTTATTCTTGNATNATNTCNATNCGTTGNTCTGGTTTTAANGAAACNTANGCNTTTTTCCAATNAGATTTTTTTCTAATCTTGCCTNTAAGATTCATCATTCNTTTTNNCTTNCCTTTGANATTCANAATATTTACTCTTCGTNACATTTACNTCAAATTTTGCTTCTATAGCTTTCTTTACTTGATTTTTTGTTGCAGAAGTATTCACTTTAAATACGTATGTATTTGCATTTTGTCCAACCAGAGAAGATTTCTCAGAAACTAAAGCTGATTCGATAATTTTATTTGGAATAATATTGCTCACGATAATTTCTCTTCAATAAGATTAAGACAGTTTTCTGCAATCACAACTGAGTTAAACTTCAATAGATTAATAGGATTCAAAGTATTCAAGTTAGTCACATTTACATTTGGTAAGTTTCTTGAAGCTAAACTTAGATTGTTTGAAATTTCATCAACAATAAATAGGCCCTCTTTAAGTTCATTTTTCTTTAAAAAATCCACAAAATCTTTAGTCTTTGGATTTTCTATATTTATTTGGTCAGATAAAAAAACTCTATTTTCTTTTGCAAGAGATGAAAAAATGGAACGCATGGCAGATTTATACATTTTCTTATTTAGTTTTTTTGGTTTTGCTGACTTAGTTGAAGCAGGAAATACAACTCCTCCACCACGCCAGAGAGGACTTCTGGATGTTCCAGCTCTAGCTCTTCCTGTTCCCTTTTGACGCCAAGGTTTTTTTCCGCCGCCTCTAACAGCAGATCTATTTTTTTGAGCTTTAGTGCCTGGGTGGCTATTTTCAATATAAACTTTAATAAGTTGAGCGATGAGATCTTTGTTGATCTCAACTCCAAAGATTTTTTCTGGAACTTCAGCCTCAGTTGTTTTAGAAGATTTTAAAAAAGGTAATTTCATGATTTCTTAACTGCCGGTTTAATAGTAACTTCTGATCCATTTGGACCAGGAACAGCACCCTTAATTAAAATAAAGTTATTTTCTAGATCAATTTTTTGGACTTTTAAATTTTGTGTAGTTTGTCTTACATTACCCATATGTCCAGACATTTTTTTGCCTTTCCAAACTCTTCCAGGGGTTTGACATTGCCCAATTGAACCTGGTTTTCTATGCGCAAGAGAGTTTCCATGAGTAGCATCTTGAGTTGCGAAATTCCATCTTTTTACTGTACCCGCAAAACCCTTTCCCTTTGTCGTTCCTATCACGTCAACAAATTGACCTTCTTCAAATATATCTGCTTTTATTTCAGAACCTATATCAAGATTTTCTTCTTCTGATGTATTTAAAGAAAATTCTTGAGAAAGTTTTTTGAAGGAAATATTATTTTTTTTCAAATGACCTACTTCAGCTTTAGATTGATTTTTTTCTGATTGTTCAACTGCTGATATTTGGATGGCATGATAACCATCTTTTTCAGAAGTTTTTATCTGAGAAACAACATTTGAATGAATTTTCAAAATCGTTACAGGAACAGATTTCCCTTCTTCAATGAAAATCCTACTCATTCCTTCTTTTCTTGCAATTAATCCAATCATTTTCTAGTTGAGCTCATCCAGAGATATTTGTACGTCAACGCCAGCAGAAAGATCTAGTTTCATTAGCGCATCCACTGTTTTTTCAGTAGGTTTAATTATGTCCATAATACGTTTGTAAGTTCTAATCTCGTATTGATCACGAGCATCCTTATCTTTATGGGGAGAAATTAATATTGTTGTTTGCCTTTTTCTCACAGGCATCGGAATAGGTCCTTTTACAACTGCGCCTGTTCTTTTAACAGTCTCTACAATTTCTTTTGCAGACTTATCTATGAGCTTATTATCAAAAGCTTTTAGACGAATTCTTATATTTTGGCTTTGCAAAGCTTACCTCTATTTAAACAACAAAATTTTTAAAGAACATTCCGAAAAAATCGGTCTTTCACATATAATTACGCAAAAGAGCGGCAATTCTATGCCTGCCCTAGGAGACTGTCAATAAGAAATTAACCTTTATTTATAAGTACTTCTGCAACATTTGCAGGGACTTCTGAATACTTCAAAGGTTCCATGGTGAAAGTTGCTCTTCCTTGAGTGGCAGACCTTAGATCAGTTGCATAACCAAACATTTCTGCTAGAGGAACTTCTCCATCTAGAACCTTTCCAGCATGGATATCATTCATACCTTGGACTATTCCTCTTCTTCTATTCAAGTCTCCAACAACGTCACCCATATACTCTTCTGGAGTTACAACTTCCAGTCTCATTATTGGTTCAAGGATGACTGGATTAGCTTTTAGCGCTCCATCTTTTAAAGCCATCGAGGAGGCAACCTTAAAAGCAATCTCTGAAGAATCTACATCATGAAAAGATCCATCATAAACCGTTACTTTTACATCGATCAAAGGAAAACCACCTAATATTCCTGACTGCATTTGTTCGAAAGCACCTTTTTCAACGGCTGGAATAAATTCTCTTGGAATAGTTCCTCCGACAATTTTATTCACAAACTGAAATACTTCATTTTCATCTTCTTTTTCAGCTTCTGTTAAAGGCTCTATTTTTAACCAAACATGACCATATTGACCCTTTCCTCCAGATTGTCTGACAAACTTTCCTTCGGATTCAACATCTTTCTTTATTGTTTCTCTATATGCTACTTGAGGTTTACCGATGTTAGCTTCAACATCAAATTCCCTTTTCATTCTATCAACAAGGACATCTAAATGAAGTTCTCCCATGCCCGAAATAATTGTCTGGCCCGACTCTTCATCAGAATTCACTCTAAAAGATGGATCTTCTTGGGCAAGTCTTCCTAAAGCTGTTGACATCTTTTCTTGGTCTGTTTTTGTTTTAGGTTCTACCGCAACTGAAATAACAGGCTCAGGGAAAGTCATTTTTTCTAGGATAATTGGTTTTTTAAGATCGCATAAAGTATCTCCTGTTGTTACGTCTTTCAAACCAATAACTGCTGCTATATCTCCTGCTCTTACTTCTGATATTTCACTTCTATTATTAGCATGCATCTGAAGCATTCTTCCGATTCTTTCTTTAGATCTTTTCGCAGGAGAATAAACGGCATCTCCAGAATTTAAAACACCTGAGTAAACCCTTACAAATGTTAAAGTTCCAACAAAAGGGTCTGTGGCAATTTTAAAGGCCAAAGCAGAAAAAGGCTCTTCATCGCTTGATGATCTTTGATCTATTGTTTCTTCATCTTCCAAAATACCTTGTATTGCTTCTACTTCGTCAGGCGAAGGAAGAAAATCAATGACACAATCCAACATTGGTTGAACACCTTTATTCTTAAAGGCAGAACCACATATAGTTGGAACTATTTCATTATTCAAAGTTCTAATCCTGATGCCTTGAATTATTTCATCTAGGGTTAAATCGCCGTTTTCGAGATATTTTTCCATTAAATCTTCACTTGCTTCTGCAACTGACTCGAGCATCAATTCTCTATATTCATTTGACTGCTCAAGAAGGTCTGATGGAATGTCTTCTTCTTTATAAGATGTTCCCATATCATCTCCATCCCAGTAGAGAGCTTTCATTCTCATCAAATCAATAATTCCTTTGAAATCATCTTCTGCTCCTATAGGAAGTTGTATGGGCACAGGAGTAGCGCCTAATCTGTCTTTAATTTGACCAACAACTCTTAGAAAGTCAGCTCCGGCTCTATCCATTTTATTTACAAAAGCTATTCTAGGAACTTTGTATCTGTTTGCTTGCCTCCAGACAGTTTCTGATTGAGGCTCAACTCCAGAACTTCCGCAAAAGACAACTACTGCGCCATCCAATACTCTTAATGATCTTTCTACTTCAATCGTAAAATCAACGTGACCTGGAGTATCTATAATATTAATTCTATGTTCATTAAATTGACTCCTCATGCCTTTCCAAAAGCAAGTCGTAGCAGCTGAAGTAATAGTAATACCTCTCTCTTGTTCTTGTTCCATCCAATCCATAGTGGCAGCACCATCATGAACTTCACCTATTTTGTGAGATATTCCAGTATAAAAAAGTACCCTTTCAGTTGTCGTAGTCTTACCAGCATCTACGTGTGCGCAAATGCCAATATTTCTATAAAGGTTTAAAGGAACTTTTCTTGTAGACATTGATTAAAATCTAAAGTGAGAGAAAGCTTTGTTTGCTTCTGCCATTTTATGAGTATCCTGGCGTTTTTTTACTGCCTCCCCTCTTCCGTCA
>NZFZ01000045.1 GCA_002689405.1 Gammaproteobacteria bacterium
CTACTGTATCTCCAACAACGGCAGCCGAATGAGTATCGGTTCCCTTTCCTCCAAGGTTTCCTTTTTCAATATATTTTTTTGCGTTATCCCAGGCTCCACCAGCATTGGCCATCATTAAAGCCATCGCAACACATCCAATTAGACCTCCGCCAAGCATTCCGCCCAAAGATTCTGCGCCTAAACCAAAACCAACTACAGCAGGCGCGCCTACTGCGATAACTCCAGGAATAAGCATTCTTTTCAAAGCTGCTGAAGTCGCAATATCCACACACTTTGCTGTATCTGGTTCTGCATTTCCCTCAAGCAATCCAGGTATTTCCCTGAACTGTCTTCTGATTTCATTGATCATTTCAAAAGCAGCATCTCCAACTGCAGTCATTGTGATTGAAGAAATTAAAAAGGGAATTGAGATACCGATGAACATTCCTACTAAAACGCGAGGATCTGAAAGAAGCAGTTCAAACTCTCCTTTATTATGAGCAACCGTTTCTACGAAGGCTGCGATAATAGCCAAAGCTGCTAAGGCAGCTGCACCAATTGCAAAACCCTTTCCTATAGCTGCAGTAGAATTTCCAACCTCATCCAAGCCATCAGTAATTGCTCTGGTCTCAGGACCCATACCAGCCATTTCAGCTATGCCACCGGCATTGTCTGCAACAGGTCCATAGGCATCTATGGCCATGGTTATACCAACTGTCGCAAGCATTCCTACCGCAGCTATTCCAACTCCGTATAGACCAGTCAAACTTGTTGATATCCAAATTATTGTTGCAAGCACAAGTATTGGAAGAACCACAGATTGCATCCCAACAGCTAATCCAGTAATCATTACAGTTGCAGGACCGGTTTCTCCTGATTTTGCAATTTGTCTAATAGGTTTGCTACCAGTGTAGTATTCAGTAATAAGGCCAATAAGAACCCCTCCAACTGCACCCGTTAGAACAGCCAACCAAATGTTAACAAAGCCATCTCCAATAAATAATTCGATTAAGAAATATGCAGCTAAAATAAATAAGATTGCTGATCCTATGGTGCCGGTTCTTAAAGCAGCATCAGGAGACAATGAAGAAAAAGCTTTAACAATAATTATCCCCAGAACTGAGGCTACTAGACCAATAGAAGCAAGCGCGAGAGGTAATAGCATCATTCCAGAATCGTCTAGAGTTGATGCAATAGCAATTGAAGCGATCATCGCTCCGCAATAAGATTCAAAAATGTCAGAACCCATTCCAGCGACATCTCCAACGTTATCTCCAACATTGTCAGCGATTACGCCAGGATTTCTTGGGTCGTCTTCAGGAATACCTGCCTCAATCTTACCCACTAAATCAGCGCCAACATCAGCACTTTTGGTATAAATTCCACCACCTACTCTTGAGAATAAAGCTACACAGGAGGCTCCCATTCCAAAACCTTCGATAGCTCTGGCAGTTGATGGATCCCCTCCAAAATAAAAATACAACCCACCTAAGCCTACAAGCCCTAAAGAAGCAACACACAAACCCATAATCGATCCACCATAAAAGGCAATTGAAAGAGCTACTTTTGAGCCTTTTTCAGCTGCAGCGGTTGCTGTTCTGGAGTTTGCTTTGGTAGCAGAAAACATACCTAACCAGCCTGCTAAAGAGGAAGAAAGAGCTCCTGCTGTAACCGCAAGTGCAGTATTAAAACCAAGGGCGAAATAAGATAAAGCAATTAAAACTAAAACAAAGAAAAATAAGTATGTATATTCTCGACGCATAAAGACCATTGCACCTAAGTGAATTTGGTCAGCAATTTTTTTTACTTTTTCAGAACCTTCGTCATAACTGACAACAATAAAATAAATAACTAATGCAATTAACAANCCGAAAAGGCCNAAAATTGGNGGCATAGAAATANAAGTTTCCATAAGTGACTCTCCCGNGAATAAAAACGCTAATTTANCAGATTAGNAACTATTTTTTAACTAATAAAATNTTTTCTTGAGAGTTGATTTTCTGAATTTGCAACNATGCANGAGATAGTCGCATCTCCNGATACNTTTACCGCTGTTCTTAACATNTCNAATAATCTATCAACNCCNATNATTAAAGCGATNCCNTCNACNGGCANNCCTACTTGTTGAAGAACCATTGCTAACATGATGAGTCCTACTCCAGGAACTCCAGCAGTTCCGATTGANGCCAAAGTTGCTGTGATAATGACCATTAGGTATTCCATCATGCTCAAATCGACTTGATAAACTTGAGCAATAAATACCGTTGCAACNCCTTGCATGATTGCAGTGCCATCCATGTTTATNGTCGTTCCCAAAGGAATGCAAAAAGAACTTACAGATTTATCAACGCCTAGCTTTTCTTCTACAGTTTTCAAAGTTACAGGCATGGTTGCGCTACTTGAAGATGTGCTGAAAGCAAAAATGATAGCTTCTCTCATTTTTGTGAAGAAAATGAAAGGACTAATTTTTGCTAANGTAGTAAGCAAGAAGCTATAAGTAAATACAGCATGAAATATTAAGACAGCTACAACAACTAAAAAATAATTAATCAAAGTGAAGATAATTGATATTCCTAAAGAAGAGAAAGTTGAAAATATCAAACAAAATACTCCAACTGGGGAAAGCCAAATCACAAAATTAACAATGTTTAAGATGATCTCATTTAAATCTATGAAAAAAGATCTTACTTTTGAATTCTCATTTGAAATTTTGTTTACGCCATACCCAAATAACATAGCAAATATGATGATCTGGATCATATTTCCCGCTGCCATGGCTTCAATTGGATTGCTGGGAAATAAATTTACAAAAGTATCTTTTAGAGATGGAATAGCATCTTGCTCAAAAGACGAGTTGCTTACCATGCTGACTCCATTTGCCATTTCAAAGAAAGAACTCACAAATAAAGCGCTAATAATTGCCAACGCAGTAGTGAACAAATAAAGAGCTATTGCTTTAGAGCTGATTGACAGAAGCTGTTTATCAGAAGTTAGATTAGAAACTCCCACAACCAAGGATACAAATACCAAAGGAACGACCAGTAATTTAAGAAGAGAAAGAAAGATACTTCCTAGGGCATCAATAATTTCTGAAAAGAAATTTAAAAAATTTGGTAAATTTTCTTGAAAGATGGAATTAAAGATACTTCCTAAAATTATTCCAAGAAGCATCCCTAGAAGGATTTTTGCAGTTAANGACATATGAGATTAGTAGCTTTTTCCACCTTCCAAAGGAACCATCTCGAAATCTTCTTTCCCAACACCACAGTCAGGACAAATCCAGTCAAATGGAACATCTTCCCATTTTGTTCCAGGTTCAATGCCGTCTTCAGGCCAGCCTTCTGCTTCGTCGTAAATCAATCCGCAGACAATGCATTCCCACTTAATGTATTCTTCCATAACTAAATAAGTTTAATATCTTTATGAGGATTGGATTATATTCATGTTGGGCATTTTAAAAAACTATTTTTTCCTTCTAAGNCTAGATAAACCCATTGGTGTGTATCTCCTTTTGTGGCCNTCTTTAACCGCTNTATGGCTTGCCTCTGAAGGCAATCCAGAGCTTTTAATAGTAATAATTTTTTGTTTTGGTAGTTTTTTCATGAGATCCGCAGGAGTAATCATCAACGATTACTTTGATCAAGATATCGATAGAAANGTATTGAGAACATTTAATAGGCCTATAGCTAATTATTCTGTCTCGAATAAAGAAGCCCTTGCTTTGTTTTCAATACTGATGATTTTGTCATCAAGCTTGCTTCTTTTTTTAAATCTCAAAAGTTTATATGTAGCTTTATTCTGCATTCTATTAATTTCTACTTATCCTCTGATGAAAAGATTTTTACCTATTCCTCAACTTTACTTGGGAATTTGTTATTCCATGGGAATATTTATGGCTTATGCATTCTATCAAGGAGNATTTCCTTTAAATTGTTGGTTGTTGTTTTTTGGAAACATTTTTTGGGTTCTTGCCTACGACACGGTATATGCGCTGTCAGATAGACAAGATGATTTGTTAATCAACGTAAAAAGCTCTGCGATATATTTTCAAGGTAAAGAAAAGTTAATTTTATGGTTAAGTTATTTTTTACTTATAACTTTTCTTGTTTTAATAGGAATTTTTAATTCCTTTTCTTTATTATATTTTTTTGCAGTATCAGCAAATATTTTATTGATCCTTTTATTGATGATCGCTACTAATTTTGACAAACCCTCAGATTGTTCGAAGTTTTTTAGAAAAAACAATTGGCTGGGTATAGGAATATTTTTAAGCTTTGTTGCTGCTTTTATTTAAATGAAAGAAATAAAATTTAATAATTCAATAAGCTCAATAGATAAAGAAAACTGGAACAAACTAATTCCAGATAACGATTACCCTTTTTTAAAATATGAATTTCTTGAGCTTCTTGAAAAAACAAATTGTGTAGGAAAAAATACTGGTTGGCATCCTGCACACATCTCTATAGAAGAGAATTCCGAGATCTTAGGGGCAATGCCNCTCTACATTAAAACAGATTCCTCNGGAGAGTTTGTTTTTGACTACTCTTGGGCAAACGCTTTTTATCAACACGGTTTAGATTATTATCCTAAGTTGGTCTCCTCCATACCCTTTACTCCTGCTACTGGNCCAAGAATTCTGCATCAAGAAAAAGAATCCGCTGATCAAATATTTTCTCTAATTCTTTCTGGGGTAAAAAAGCTTAGCGAGGAAAATAATATATCTTCCTGGCATGTCTTGTTTCCAGAAGAAAAAGANATANATGTATTTTCTGAGAAATCTCTNAGTGTNAGGAAAAANGCTCAGTTTATTTGGTTCAANGAAAACTTTAATNCATTCGATGACTTCGTTGANACTTTNAGATCTAGACATCGAAAAAANGTAAAAAAAGAAAGAGAAAAAGTTTTAANCCAGGGTATAGACATACAAACTTTCTCAGGAACTGATTTAAACCANGANTTGATGATGCAGTTTTATGAATTTTACTTATCAACAAATTTAAAACGCAGTGGGCATTTTGGATATCTTACAAAAGAATTTTTTGAAGNATGCCTTGATACGATNAATGAAAATATCGTTCTTGTGCTTGCAAAAGATACAAACAGTGANTCCTTGGTTGGGGGATCAATGTTTTTTAAAGATAAGGAAAATTTATANGGACGTTATTGGGGCTGCTCAGCTGANTACGATTGCTTACATTTTGAATGCTGTTATTACCAAGGAATAGAATTTGCAATTAAAAATAAACTCAACAAGTTTGACCCTGGCGTNCAAGGTGAACATAAAATTAAAAGAGGTTTTAAGCCGACAATTACATATTCTGCACATTGGATTTCTGAACCCAACTTCAAAGATGCGATAGAAAATTTTGTGAATAACGAAGAACAACATATAAATGCCTATGTCAAAGCAACAAGCAAATATCTCCCTTTCAAAAGTATTTAAAGATCACAAATCAAAAGAAAAGATTTTTTATCTCGCCAAAAAAGATAAAGATTTAATTGATTTGTTTATCAATTTTTCTGATTTTGGAGAATATAAAAGGGACAAAGGCTTTAAAGGAATTTTGCAATTGATAATTGAACAACAATTATCTGTCGCATCAGCAAATGCAATATATAAAAAGCTTAAAACAAAAATGCNAAATATNTCTCCTGAATCTTTCTTAAAAATAAAAGAATCAGATCTTAAAAAATGTGGTTTAAGCAAACAGAAAATTAATTATTTAACGGGTTTAGCAAAAAAATGTGAAAATAAGGAAATCAATTTTAGGAAAATTCATAGAATGGATGATGAAAATTTAGTGAAAGAAATTACTAAAATTAAAGGTATTGGCCCGTGGACAGCTCAATGTTACATGCTTGCATCATTAAGTAGAGATGATGTGTGGCCGGTTGCAGACTTGGGTTTAATGGAAGCTGTGAAACGAATAAAAAGACTTAAAAAAAGGCCTTCAGAAGAAGATATGGAAAAAATATCNCAAATTTGGAGGCCTTATAGAAGTACTGTAGCTAATGTGCTATGGGCATCTTATGACTGAATTCTAAAATGAATAAAATCTCTATAGACTGAATAAATGTTTAAAACNTATCGAAATTTAAAAAGCTTGCATAGCCTTTATGAGCAGAATTTCGTATTGATAAATAAGCTCTCTGGCGAGCTTGATAAACATAATAAATTCTCTTTTCAAGTTGGGAATCTTGAAATCAAAAGTCAGGTAAGTATTTCAAAAAAGGAGTTATCAAAATTTACTGATGAATTACAATTCCAAATCAACGATGTTACTGGAATCAAAGATATTGTTATCAAATGCAGAACTTACAAAGAAGCTAAGATGATGGAAGTNATTGAATTTCAAAATTTTCACAAAGATTTGTTGTCTATTTTTAAATTNAAAAAAATGAATTTCGAAAAAGACGAACGTCTTCAATGGAATCTTTTTATGAATCAATTTTTGAATTATTCTATTCTTCATGGAAGAGCAATTGAAGATTATTTACCTTCATGGGTTCAATAGTTCAGCANAATCAAAAAAGTCAAAAATTTTNGACTCTTATTTAAAAGNAGAAAAATTAATCAATTTAGAATCTCCNAACTTANATTCNTCTCCTTCNNGNGCTATCNCTCAANTAGAAAAAATAATNAAAGAANNTTCAANNANGGTNTGTNTANTAGGNAGTTCTCTTGGNGGNCTTTATGCNACTTTTNTNGCAGANANATACNATCTNAAATCAGTGACCATAAATCCNGTGGTGAGAAATCACATCTNNGNAATGAAANACNTAGTAGGTTNNCATAAAAACTTTCANACANATGAAGAATATGAATTTACNANGAAAGATTACTTGGATTTACAAAAATTAGGNNTGAAAGAACTTAAGAANCCCTTAAATCACCTTTGTNTNATAAANATGTCAGATGANGTTTTGGATCANAATAAAACATTNGCATATTTTTCCAAATCTTATGTGNTAAGTGAAAAAGGAGGAAATCATAGTTATGATGANTTTTTTGAAAAAATTCCTTTGATTTTAGACTATATGTACTAAAATAGTGCANATTAAGCACTAAATAAAGACAAAAAATGCACTATTTTATAGCAATTACTTTGNTAATATTTTCTCCTAATTTTATTTANACGGAGAATANAATGACAGACTTTAAAACGTACGAATATATTTGGCTAGACGGNTACACTCCGGAAGCNAATATGCGAAGTAAAGTAAAAGCTACCGATGAAGATACAGCTCCAGACTGGTCTTTTGATGGTTCATCAACACAACAAGCAGAAGGAGGAAGTTCAGATTGTCTTCTNTTACCTGTTCAAACTTATGAAAANCCNAATGGGCATGACTTNGTAATGACNCAGGTNCAGGCAGCNGATCATACTACNCACCCNTCTAATTTTAGAGCTGCAGCNGCTGAAGTGGTTACAGATGAATGGTGGTTTGGATTCGAACAAGAATTTTTCTTTACNGATCCAAANACAGGAGANCCNNTNGGCTGGGAAGANGGAACTCCTANAGAACAAGGTGAGTATTACTGTGGTGTAGGTGCNAGNAATGTTGTGGGCAGAGAAATTTCAGATGCTCACTTACATGCTTGTCTTGATCTTGGAATCACTTTAACAGGAACNAATGCTGAGGTTGCNCTTGGACAATGGGAGTACCAATGTTTTGGNAAAGGAATTAAAGCTGCNGATGACTTATGGGTAAGTAGATACCTTCTTTTCAAAATTGCTGAAGAATTTGGTGTCGGTGTNAANATTCATCCCAAGCCTAANACTGGAGACTGGAANGGTTCNGGAATGCACACTAACTTTTCAAATGAAGAAATGAGATCTAAAGGTTCTAAAGAATTATTTGAAGGNATGTGTGAAAAACTAGGAAANGTTCACGAAGCAGGAATAGCTTCNTACGGTTCTGATAATGATAAGAGATTAACTGGTCTACACGAAACTCAGAAAATNACAGAGTTTTCATATGGAGTAAGTGATAGAGGAGCTAGTATTAGAATTCCGGTTTATACAGTTGAACATGACTGGAATGGATACCTTGAAGATAGAAGACCTGCTTCAAATGCGGATCCTTATAAAATTTTGGCTCACATAGTAGGTACGCTTACTTAATAAATCTCAAAAGTATAAAAATGTCTAAGACCTTAGGATCAAGTCTTACAAAAAAAGTTAAGAGTTTGATCCTTGGTCTTAACATTTTTAGTTTTAAATACTCAAATTTAATAATTTTTCAAATATGATTTTTTTTGAAAATATCCTTGATGAATTATCAGCAAAAATTCTCGTTACAGACGAAAACTTAGATGTTCTTTTTCTCAATAAATCAGCTGAAGACTATCTTTGCGCCACTCTCGAAGAATCAAGAGGAAAAAACATAGACAAAGTATTTAAAGAAAAAATAAGTAATGAATTGGAGCTTCAAGAAATTTTAGAGAAGAAAAAGTCTCTAAAACGTCATATCACAACAATTTTTTTAAAAGATAACCTTCAAAAAAAAGCTTCTTTCACAGCTTCTTATTTTGCTAATGAAGAATTTAAAGGAATTATTTTTGAATTTTTTGATAATTCTAAGCCAGAGTCTATTGCAGATAAAATGAAGAAAAGAACTGCAGCATCAGTTACTCAAGCCTTCTCTAGAGGACTTGCGCACGAAATCAAAAATCCATTAAGCGGTATTCGTGGTGCAGCTCAGTTGCTGGCTCAAAAAATTGAAGATCCAAAGAAAAATAAATTAGCAAATATTATTGTCAAAGAGTCAGACAGGCTTGCGAGCATTGTAAACAAGGTTTCTGATAACGGGTTTAAGCTAGAACAGACTTTTCAAAACATTCATACCATCCTGGAAAAGATTCCCGCCTTTGTGAAAAACATAGAAAATCAAAGGGTCCAAATTGTTAAGGATTATGATCCTAGTTTGCCTCTTATTGAAATCGATAATTCCCTTATTTCTCAAGTATTTTTTAACTTAGCGACCAATTCTATTGAAGCGTTTAAAAAAAATAACTCTTCAGGAAAAATTACTATAAGAAGTAGAGTTGCTTATGAAGTCTTCATCAACAACAAAAAATATAATACCGCCTGCCAAGTAGATTTTATTGATAATGGTCCGGGCATTCCAGATGATATTATTGATTCTGTTTTCTTCCCTTTAGTTTCATCAAAAGAAATTGCTTCAGGATTAGGCTTATCCATTGTTAAAGGAATTATCAATCAGCACCATGGATCTATTGATTGTTCTAGCGATAACACAGGAACAACATTCACAATTCTTTTGCCTATTTCAGAAATAAACTTTGAAAAGACAAAAGCAAGCGAAGGTATAAATGGCTAAAAATAAAAAAATCTGGATTGCCGATGACGATGAATCTATCAGATTTGTTCTGGAATCGGGTTTGTCAGAAGCTGGTTTTAATGTTTCAACTTTTGAAGACGGTAACGAGGTTGTCAATAAGCTAGACATTGAATCACCCCANCTATTGCTTACCGATCTNAAAATGCCGGGTAGAGATGGTATGGATTTATTNGAAACTTTTCGNAATGANCATCAAAAAATACCNATCATNATCATGACTGCTCATTCNGATTTAGATACTACTGTAGAAGCTTTCGAAGCAGGAGCTTGGGATTACATAGCNAAACCTTTCGATTTNAATACAGCNATAGAAAAAATNAATAAGGCNATCTCTGAAAAGAAAAANGTTCAAAAGAAACTTACAGAAAAAGAAGANATNAGCCTNAGGGCAGGAAAGATTCTTGGAAANTCNCCTGCNATGCAAGATCTNTTTAATTCCATAGGGAAATTGTCTCANTCTGANAGNACAGTATTATTGGTTGGTGANTCAGGAACNGGAAAAGAATTAGTTTCTCAAGCAATNTTTGAGCACTCAGATAGATCNAATAAAAAANTAATNTCNCTNAATGTNGCTGATATACCTGTTGANNTATTNGAGTCTGAATTATTTGGTCANGAAAAAGGNGCNTTCAAAGGCGCTGGTGANCAAAGNATAGGTAGATTNGAGCAAGCNGATAAAGGAACTTTGTTTTTAGACGAAGTTGGNGATATGCCTCTAGAAACTCAAACTAGANTAATAAGAGTTTTATCAAGNGGTGAATTTTATAGAATTGGGGGAAATAGTCCTNTTAAAGTTGATGTNAGGATTATTGCCGCTACAAACCAAAANCTCGAAGAAAAAGTAAGAAATGGGTCATTTCGAGAAGATCTNTATCACAGACTTAATGTTATAAAAATTAATTTACCTCCTTTGAGAGATAGAAAAGAAGATATCCTTTTATTAACCAGTTATTTTTTAAAGAAGTTTTCTGAAGAGGCAAAAATCAAAGTTAAAGTTCTCAGCAAAGAAGTTGAAGAGTTATTTGAAAATTTAATCTGGCCTGGAAATGTTTTGCAGTTACAAAATGTTTGCCAGTCANTAACTTTATTATCCTCNGGTCAAGAGATTTCAATAAGNGATATTCCNAAAGACCTTTCTTTGCANCGNAANGGTCCAGAAATGAGTTGGAGCGACATGCTNGAATCNTGGGCATCAAAAAANCTTCTCAANGGTGANGATCATATTCTGAATAGCGCTACCCCAATATTTGAAGGNACNATGATTAAAGCAGCACTNAAAGTGACAAAAGGTAAAAAAAGNGAAGCAGCTAAGCTATTGGGCTGGGGAAGAAATACTNTAGCTCGAAAGATTACTGAACTCGACCTTTANTTTACNAAAGGTAATTTTTCCGANACCCAATTATTTATTCCNCCCTTTAGGACAAACACACTAATTTCTTCTTTTTTTAGATCTGAAGCCATNCGAGATGANTTTGTNCNNTTNTGACAAACCAATATTACTGGNTTGCCGTCAGCTTTCGCTATTTCCTTCTTACAAATATCTAGATCGGGGCCGACATGTCTTGCTTGGCTAATTTTTCCTTCATCGAATTCTTTTTGAGGTCTTATATCAATAATGAGAGCATTTTTTTTATTGATCAAAACAACTACCTTATGAGGTTCTAAATTTATTGCTTTTGAAATCCTATCCAACAAGTAAAGGGCAAGTAATGAAAAGATCAAAGGAATAACAATAAACCAATTGTCGATCAAAAATTCAATAAAATATGGCATAAGCGCGATATGATAAACGTAAAACTGATTTGACACTATGAATTCGGAAGATAATTTTTCTCACTTGGTTCTTGTAAGACATGGACAAAGTGAATGGAATGCAAAGAATCTCTTTACAGGTTGGAAAAATCCTGGCCTCACAGAAAAAGGTTTGGAAGAGGCAAAAATCACAGGGGGAAAAATAAAAGAACAAAACATTGTTTTTGATATCCACTTTACCTCGGAACTAAAAAGGGCTCAGTTAACAGGAGAAATAATTCTTTCTGAAATAGAACAAGAATCTTTAGAGACAGTAAAAAATATAGCTTTAAATGAAAGAGACTACGGCGAATTGTCTGGGCTTAATAAAGATGAATCCAGAGAAAAATGGGGAGAGGAACAGATTCACATTTGGAGAAGATCTTTTGATCAGCCTCCACCAGGAGGAGAAAGTTTAAAAGATA
>NZFZ01000046.1 GCA_002689405.1 Gammaproteobacteria bacterium
ATTGAGTCTGTAATCTGTTTTTCTATTTTCTTAGCTATATTAGGGTTATCTTTTAGCCACTGACTAGCATTGATTTTACCTTGACCAATTTTTTCACCATCATAAGCGTACCAAGCACCAGCCTTCTCAACGATTTTTCTCTCAACTCCAATGTCAAGAATTTCTCCAGCACGATTAATTCCCTTATTGTAGAGAATTTGAAATTCAGCTTGTCTGAATGGAGGAGAAACTTTATTTTTAACAACCTTAACTCTAGTTTCATTACCTGCAACTTCTTCACCATCTTTAACTGTCCCGATTCTTCTGATGTCTAGCCTTACTGAAGAATAAAATTTCAAAGCATTACCGCCAGATGTAGTCTCAGGGCTGCCAAACATAACGCCAATTTTCATTCGAATTTGATTAATAAATATAACGAGGGTATTTGATTTTTTAATGCTGCCTGTTATTTTTCTGAGTGCTTGAGACATGAGTCTAGCCTGAAGTCCAACATGATGATCTCCCATTTCTCCTTCAATCTCAGCTCGGGGGACTAATGCGGCTACAGAATCAATGACTAAGACATCGATACCTCCAGATTTAACCATTATGTCAGCAACTTCTAGAGCTTGTTCTCCTGTATCAGGCTGAGATAAAAGCAAATCGTCTATTTTTACTCCTATTTTTTCTGCATAGATAGGGTCTAGAGCATGTTCTGCATCGATAAATGCCGCGGTTCCGCCTAGTTTCTGGCACTCGGCTATTACTTGTAAAGTTAGAGTTGTTTTTCCTGAAGATTCGGGACCAAAAATCTCAACTACCCTTCCTCTAGGCAAGCCCATTATGCCGAGTGCCAAATCCAATCCTAATGAGCCTGTAGAAATACTTGGAATCTTCTGAACNTCCCTTTCACCCATCCTCATTATGGTTCCNGGACCAAATTGGGTTTCAATNTGAGANATAGCTGTTTCTAGGGATTTTCCTTTTTCTGGTGACGACGTATCGTCTTTCTTTATTTTTCTTGTAGGCATAATTAAACTGTATATTTATACAGTATTTAACAATATATTAAAAACTATTGCAAACATTTTAATAATTCTTTTAAAGCAAAAGCTACACTTTGTTTTCTGACTNCATCACGATTTCCTTCAAAAAGTTTGGTGNAGCAAGTTATTTTAGTTTTAGAGCCAATTCCAAANCAAACTGTACCNACCGGCTTTTCATTTGTTCCTCCAGTAGGTCCTGCTATACCACTTATTGAAATAGAAAAATCTGACCCACTATTTTCTAAAGCTCCTTCTGCCATTTCTTTTACAACTCTTTCGCTTACAGCTCCCTCTTCCATAAGAGTATCTTTGGTTACACCAAGAGTTTTTAATTTTGCCTTATTCGAGTATGTGATAAACCCGAAACCATACCAATTTGAACTACCTGGTATNTTTGTAAATTCCTTTCCNACCCAGCCTCCTGTACAAGATTCTGCTGTAGAGACGCTTTTCTTTGTTTCTGTTAAGAGCTGACCTATCTTTATAGCNAAATCTTTAAGTTCNTCGTTGGAAGTCATCAATTTAAATTATAATTGATTAATGACTTTTATTGTTGGCCAAGGATGCATCAATTGTAAACACACAGATTGCGTNGAAGTATGTCCAGTGGACTGTTTTTATGAAGGAGAAAATACTTTAGTCATCAATCCAGATGAATGTATCGATTGCGGTTTGTGTGAGCCCGAGTGTCCCATTGAAGCCATTTATGCAGAAGACGAAGTGCCAGCTNATCAAATAGAATTTATTGAAATAAATGAAAAATATTCGAAGATTTGGCCAAACATTACTGAGGCAAAAGACCCCATGCCAGATCACGAGGAGTGGAAGAAANAAATAAATAAAATTGATGTATTAATTCTTGAATAAAGTTATTCAGAAACTTTTCCCTCAAGCATAGGAACAAATAACACAGAATCTAAAATAGTTTCATGAATATCATCTTTCGATTTTTTTTCTAAAAATAGTAGATGTTGTTTCTTACCATCGCCAACAGGGCAAATCAGTTTGCCATGCACTTCAAGTTGAGTTTTTAATTTTTTTGGGATTTGTGGAATTGCTGCTGTACAAATGATGGCATCAAATTTTTTTGGAGTTGGCCAGCCTAAAGTACCGTCAGACCAACGTAATTGGTAATTGTCTACACCAACTTTCTTTAAATTATTATCTGCCCGAAGTGATAAGGCTTTGATTCTTTCTAAAGAAAATACTTTTCTGCAAAATCTTGTAAGTATTGCTGTTTGGTAGCCACAGCCAGTGCCAATCTCCAAAACTGCACCCAAAGGTTTTTGATCTAAGACATTTCCTTGAATCAAAAGTTCCGTCATTTTTGCTACAACAAAAGGTTGAGAAATGGTTTGTTGATGGCCAATTGGTAAAGACATGTCCTGGTAAGCTCTAGAAGTGAATGTTGCATCTACGAATTCATGTCGCGGAATTTTGTAGATGGCTTCTAGAACTCTCGGGTCTTTAATGCCCTTTTGAGATAGTTCTTTGGTTAATTCTTTTCTGGCAAATTTAAAATTCAATTGATCTATAAATTTTTTGCCCAGTCTGCAACTACCTGTTGTTGAGAGTTGGAATGCATATCTATCTTAATTGGGGAAATTGAAATGAAACCGTCTTCCAAATTTTTTCGGTCAGACACATCAAGATTCTTTTCACCTTCTTCCTCATTGAGGAAAGTTTTAGTGATTTTAATTTCAGGATTTGGAAATTCATTATGATCAGGTACATTAATGTTTAAAATTTGAAAGTTTTCTATTTCCAAGTTGTCTAAATTATCCAAGACTTTGGCAACAAACTTTGCAGCGAAAGAAAAATCGTTGATTTCAAAAGATGCTACAGACACGGCAATTGAAGGATACTTCAAATTCCTACCGTCTAAAGCAGCACCAACGGTACCGGACAAAATAGCATCTGAGCCTAAATTTGGACCTGGGTTTATTCCGGAAACTACTATTTCTGGTTCGAAGGGGCACAACATATTTCTAGCCACTTTTACACAATCAACGGGTGTACCGTTTAGACTGTATATATTATCTGCATATTTTTTGTGTCTTAAGGGAGTCAAAAAAGTAATCGCGCTACTAAATCCACTTCGGTTTTGGTCCGGACCTATAAGAAATACTTCGTGTTTGTCATGCAATTCTTTAAAAAGAGCTTTGATACCAGGATGGTCAAATCCATCATCATTGGTGAGTATTATTTTCATATAAATTAGTTTTTCATAACGAGAGCAATTGCTTGGGTACTGATGCCCTCTCGAGCTCCTTCAAAACCTAAACCGTCTGTCGTCGTTGCTTTGCAAGAAATATCATTTGGATTCATTTTTAATTCTTTAGCTAAATTCTCTTCAATTTTTTTTTTGAATTTTTCAAGCCTAGGCTCTTCTCCAACATAAGTAAGGTCAATATTTACAATTTGATATCTTGCCTCCAAAAGCATTATGGCAACTTTTTTCAAGAGATTAATACTAGAGATATCTTTATTTTCTTCATTCGAGGGAGCCAATTTACCGATGTCGCCCATCTTGCATGCACCCAAAAGGGCATCGATGATTGCATGACTGATGATATCCCCATCGGAATGAGCGACGACCTCATACTCAGAGTCGATTGCGATGCCGCCTAAAATAAAATCTTTAGAACCTTTGATGATTTTATGAGCGTCAAATCCTTGCCCAATTCTGAGTTTAGTCACTAAATTCTGCCAGCAAGTTTTAAATATTGTTCTACTGTTTCTAAATCCTCTTTTTTGGTCACTTTGATATTTGTTTTATTGCAGGGATAAATAGATATGTCTTTTTTAAAATAATGCAGCATGGCGCTTACTTCATCGGTGAATACTTTTTCATCATCATTGGCTTTGGTTAAAGCTGACAATAGATCTTCCAAACAAAAAACTTGAGGTGTTGCTGATAACCAAACGTTATTTCGATCTAAGGATTTTTGTACTTTTTCATTTTTTACCAAGTTAACACTTTCTGTTGGTTGATAAGAAAGATAGCACCCTTCTCCATCTTCTTTGATTTCATCCTGAGCTTTATCCATTAGACCCAAGAGATCTTTGAGGTCCAAGCAAGGTCTTGCAGCATCATGTACCGCAACTAATATTGATTTATCTTCNTCCTCTTTAATTTCTTGCAAACCGTTCAAAACGGATAGCATCCTTGTTGAAGAACCAATGCAAGTCTTAACTTTGTTATGTTGNGAAATAGACAGGGNNTCCCAAGCTTCAGTATCTTCTGCTACAACTACATAAATAGTTTTACAATTTTCATCTTTCAAAAAAGGGTCTATAGCAAATTCAATAATGGTTTTTTTACCTACTAAATTGAATTGTTTAGCAAGTTTGAGTTGGGCTCTAGCACCAACCCCAGCAGCAGGAATTAAAGCGACGTATTCACTCACTTGGCACTAGTTCGATGAGAACTTCCCCTTTTTTAATCAAATTTAACTTACTTCTGGCGTAACCCTCCAAAGCTTCAGGATCATTGGTNAAGCTATCCAATTCCATTCTGGCAATTTTATTGTCTTCCTTCAATTTAACAATTTTATTTTCTAAGATTATTTTTTCTTGAGTCATTTTGTCTAACCGACCAATGCTATTTTCCCCGTAAAAGATTCCTATAATATAAAATAAAATTAAAAAAATAAGTATCAGAAATACACTTGGAAAAAAATAATTTTTAATATTGTCTATCAATTTATTAACTCCTGCCTACCGAGAAACTCTAAATCTTCCATAGCATCAATCATTAACAATCTATTATATTTTGAAGTTCTATCTGACCTTGACGGCGCACCAGTTTTTATTTGCCCAGCTCCAGTGCCGACAGCTAAATCGGCAATAAAATTATCTTCTGTTTCACCAGAACGATGAGAAATTACGCACTTATAGTTATGTTGATAAGCCAAACATATAGTTTCAAAAGTTTCAGAAATTGTTCCAATTTGGTTAATTTTTACTAAGACTGAGTTGGCAATATTTCTGTCAATGCCCTCTTGAAGAATATCTTTATTGGTTACAAATAAATCATCACCAACCAACTGAGTTTTCTTACCAAGTTTTTTAGTGAGACTCTCCCATCCAACCCAATCGTTTTCATCGAGTCCGTCTTCAATTGAAGTAATAGGATATTGATTAGCTAAATTGGAAAGATACTCAATTAATTCATCTGACGATAACTTTTCTTTATTTGAAAAAACATATTCCTTATTTTTTAACAATTCTGTTGCAGCGCAATCCAGCGCAAAGGTTACATCTTTATCAACTTCATATCCTGCTTCTTGGATGGAGCTGGATATTAAATCGAGCGCTTCTTCAGCCGAATCTATTCCAGGAGCAAATCCACCTTCATCTCCAACTGCAGTAGAAAAGCCTTTTTTATTCAATGTTTTTTTTAAAAAATTAAATACTTCCACGCCGCATATGAGACCTTCTTTAAAGGAAGAGAACCCAACTGGCTGAATCATAAACTCCTGAAAGTCTAACTGATTATTAGCATGTGCTCCCCCGTTTAGAATGTTCATCATGGGAAGAGGCATCTTCATTTTTACTTCTGAAAAAAAATTTTCCCTAAAATAATTATGAATATATTCGTATAAAGGCTTTTTTTCTGCACTTGCTGACAACCTACAGTAAGCCAATGATAGAGAAAGGATAATATTTGCACCAAAATTTTTTTTATTTTCCGTCCCATCCAGTTCTATTAGTTTTGAATCGAATTCAACTTGAGAGCCTATCTTCATACCAATTAGTTCTGGAAATAAATTCTCCTCTGCATTTTTAATAACCTGTGCAACTCCTTTACCATTAAAATTGTTGCCGCCATCTCTTTTTTCTATTGCTTCTCTGGAACCGGTTGAAGCGCCAGATGGAACGAAACCAATTTCTTTAAAATCATCATCTGTATCTATCAAAGCCGCAATTGTTGGGGTTCCTCTGGAATCAAGGATTTCAAACGCTTTAATTGCTTTGATTTTCATTTTCCTAAAAACCTTTCACTGCCTGATCAACAGCATTGACTTTACTTAACAGAGTTTCAAATTGATCTAAAGGCGTTGCCGATGGACCATCGCAAAGAGCTTCTTCAGGATTGGGATGGACTTCTATGAATAGGCCAGCTATGCCCAAAGATACTCCGGCTTTGGCTAAGTCTTCAGCTTGATCTCCTCTACCGCCTGCAGCAGTTTTTCCCTGACCGGGAAGTTGAAGAGAATGAGTTACATCAAAAATAATTGGGCAATTGAATGTTTTTAACTTAGACATGCCCAACATGTCTACAACCAAATTGTCATAGCCAAAAGAAGTGCCCCTTTCACAAAGCATGACTTGATCATTGCCAAAGTTTCTACATTTTTCAATGATATTTTTCATTTGATCAGGAGATAAAAATTGTCCTTTTTTTATGTTTAATGGCTTTCCAGACTGGGAAGCTTCTCTGATGAGATCTGTTTGTCTGCATAAAAAAGCAGGTATTTGAATAATATCAACAACCTCTGCTATTTGTTCGACTTGGCTTATTTCATGAATGTCAGTAATAAGTTGATAGTCGCTTTTTTTTAATTCTCTAAAAATTTCTAAGCCTTTTTCAAGACCTGGTCCACGATATGAATCTACAGATGAGCGATTGGCTTTATCAAAAGAAGCTTTAAAAATGAATGAATTCCCCTGAGCTTCAGTAATTTTTTTTAATCTTTCAGCAACCTTGAAAGTAAGCTGATCGTCTTCTAAAACATTTAAACCAGCAATGACGCAAAGTTTGTTGGAATTTGAAATTTCTGTTTTTGCAATTTTTACTAAATCACTCATTTTTTACTTAGAGTTTAACTTAGCAGCTTTAATAAATCCTTTGAAAAGCGGATGCGCATTTATTGGATCGGATGTGAATTCAGGATGAAACTGACAGCCAATGAACCATTTGTGGTTCTTAATTTCAATTGCTTCGACCAAGGTATCGTCTTCAGATTTTCCAACTACAGTCATACCATTTTTATTAAATGCTGACTCATAATTGCTATTAAATTCATATCTATGTCTGTGGCGTTCAAAAATTTTGAGTTTTTTGTAAAGCTTTGCCATCTTGCTATTTTTCTTTAAATGGCATACCTGACTTCCTAAACGCATAGTACCCCCTTTGTCAGAGTCTTCCGACCGATACTGAATAAGTCCATCTTCATCAAGCCATTCTGTAATCAATCCTATTACTGGATGCTGAGTGTTCTTCTTAAACTCAGTACTGTCAGCATCCAATTTCAATACGTTTCTTGCAAATTCTATGACCGCAACTTGCATCCCTAAACAAATCCCAAAATAAGGGATGTTATTTTCTCTAGCAAACTTTGCTACGTTAAGCATTCCTTTGATGCCTCTATTTCCAAATCCTCCTGGAATTAAAATACCATCAGCTTCTAAATTTTCTACTCCCTTATTGAATCTTTCAGAATCTATGTGCTCAATTTTAACGTTTGTCTTATTATGGATACCCGCATGAATTAAAGCTTCATTTACTGATTTATATGAATCTACCAATTCAGTATATTTACCTACCATCGCGATTTTAGTCTCTCCTTTTTGCTCTGATTCAAGTTTAGTAACCCTTTTCCAATCATTAAGTTTTG
Organism: Gammaproteobacteria bacterium; assembly: GCA_002689405.1. GTDB lineage: Bacteria > Pseudomonadota > Gammaproteobacteria > Magnimaribacterales > AG-339-G14 > MEDG-81. Next base: position 7,649 of record NZFZ01000046.1, read on the forward strand.
GCTTAGAACACTTTAATTTTAGTTTTTCTACTATTTGCTGATCTAAGCCTTGTTTATTCATCATTACAGGGATTGCGTATATTGAAGGCACATCAGGTAATGTAAAAACACAATCTTCATTTACGTTGGTAAACAAAGCAATTTTTCTACAATCTGCTTTTGAAAGATTTTGTTCAGATCGACAAATCAAAATATCTGCTTGCAGACCATGAGATAACAGACTTTTCACAGAATGTTGAGTTGGTTTTGTTTTAGTTTCTCCTGATGATGCTAAATAAGGAACGAAAGTTAAGTGTGTAAATAGTGTCCTTTCAGATCCCAACTCAAGTTTCATTTGCCTTATTGCTTCTAAAAAAGGTTGTGACTCAATATCGCCAACGGTTCCACCAATTTCTATAATTGCGATGTCATTATCGCCTGCACCATAGGAAATTCTTTTTTTAATCTCATCCGTAATATGAGGAATTACTTGCACGGTTGAACCTAAAAATTCTCCCTTTCTTTCTCTTTTAAGAACATCTTCATACACTTGACCTGCAGTAAAATTATTTTTATGCGACATTTTAGAGTTCAAATATCTTTCATAATGTCCAAGGTCGAGATCGGTTTCAGAACCATCTTCTGTGACAAAAACCTCGCCATGTTGAAAAGGACTCATTGTGCCAGGATCAAGGTTTATGTATGGATCAAGCTTCATCACTGTAACTTTTAACCCTCTACTCTCTAAAAGAGAGCCTAGTGAAGCAGAAAGAATACCTTTGCCGATAGAAGATACTACTCCACCAGTTACAAATAAGAATTTAGGATTTTTTGAAGCCATCTTTTTCATACAAGATGGTTCATAAGTATATCAGAATAGTCTTAAGCTACTTAGAAAAACTTTATCAGAGATAAATTAAATGGATATAAACTGACCTTCTTCTACTTCTTCTGATTGATCAAGCGGCCTTGAAAGAGAAGCCCAATCAATTTCTCCATCCGTTGGCCAGTCCTGGTAATCCAAAACACCTAGTTCATCATACAAAGGTTTGACTTTATCAGTTAATAAGCCAATTCTTGCCAAATTAGGTACGACTCTTGTAAACAACAAGTGTTGGAAGTTGTTGGTAACATCGGACTTACTTTGAAAAGCAATGGCATCTTCCACATCCCATCCAAAATGTTCATATACTTCTGAAGACATCAATCTACCTCTCATCACAACACAAGCCTCATAAGCAAATTGAGCTCTTTCCTCTCTTTCTTCGTCAGAAAGGGTTTTTACAAACTCCTCTAAATAATTTACTCCAAACGTCACGTGTCTTGCCTCATCTCTAATGATTAGATAAAGCATATCTTTAAAAACAGGGTCAAAAGTACCTTGTCTCGCAAGATTAAAAGCAGCAAGAGCAAGTCCTTCTATAATTATTTGCATCCCAATGAATTTGAGGTCCCATCTTGGGTCAGTCAAAATTTTATCAAGTAAAGACTTAAGACCCGTTCCTACGGGATACATAATGCCAACTCTAGATTGGATATATTTATTAAATGCTTCAACATGTCTTGCTTCATCAAAGGTTTGAGATGCGGCATAAAGCTTTGCATTGAAAGTTGGAGCACAAGATACGAGTTGCGAAGCTACTAACAAAGCTCCTTGTTCGCCATGCAAAAATTGGCTTAAAGACCAAGCTCCTCTATGACTCATGAAAGTGAATTTATCTTCTGTGGAGAGCTTTTGATAAGGTTCGTAATCGTCCCAGAATATAGGAGGAGGTGAATCTCCTCTTTCAGGTAAAGGTCTGTCCCAATCTATATCTTTTTCTACATTCCAATTAAGATCTTTTCCAAGTTCGTAAAGTCTTTTAATTCTATTATCTTGAACCGTATAGTCCCAATTGTAAGAGCCTGTTAAGGGAGTGCTAAAAATTTCAGCTATATCAGTGACTTCTTCCTTA
>NZFZ01000047.1 GCA_002689405.1 Gammaproteobacteria bacterium
TCATTTTTAAGGTCTTCTTCCTTATATGCATCGTTTAGAATAGCTAAAAACGCCCTTTCTACTCCAGCACTTGGCTCAATAACATATGGCACAAGCCATTTATTTGATATTTTATCCTGGAAAGCAAGTTTTGCTTTTGAAGTCTTATTTTCCTTGGTTTTAGCTTGTATGTTAAATTCTTCTTGAGATTTGGTATGAGAGCCTAAATCAAAATCCGTTCTATTCGCAATCCCCTCGAGTTCTTCTGTACCATGAGGAAATTTATACATAATATCTGCCGTTGCCTTGGAGTAATGGGACAATTCCTCTTTGGGAACATTGAAGATCTCTAAATTTTCTTCATTTAAGCCCTGATCTAACCACCATTTCATTCTTTCTTTAATCCAATATTCATGAAATTTCTCATCATCTTTTGGCTCTACAAAATACTCCATTTCCATTTGCTCAAATTCTCTTTTCCTGAAAATAAAATTTCTGGCTGTTATTTCATTTCTAAACGCTTTACCAATTTGGGCAATTCCAAAAGGCAATGTTCTAGAAGTGCTGTCTAAAACATTCTTAAAATTAATAAAAATATGCTGAGCTGTTTCTGGACGAAGATAGGCAATGGAAGAGCCATCGTCTACTGGTCCGATATTAGTTTTAAACATCAGATTAAAATCTCTAGGCTCGGTTAAATTTGTTGACCCACAATTTGGACACTTCATTTCATCTAAAGTATCTGCTCGCATTCTGAATTTACAATCTTTGCAATCAATTAAAGGATCTGTGAAAGTATCTTCATGACCTGACTGAGCAAAGATGTTTTGGCTGCCTAAAATTGAAGAATCTAAGCCTTCTATATCATCTCTTTGGTAAATCATAGATTCCCACCAAGCTCTTTTAATATTGTTCGCAAGTTCAACGCCGAGCGGTCCATAATCATAGATGCCCTGCATCCCTCCATATATCTCTGCGGTTTGAAAAATAAAACCTCTTCTCTTACAAAGAGAAACAATTTTATCCATTTTATTTTTTGCCATGCCTATATCTTATTAGAAGTAAGTACTTACTATTCTTTCCAGAAGAATGCTGTAAATAATACCAACAAAGTATAGATTTCTAATCTTCCAAGTATCATTACAAAAGCCAAAAGGACTTTCGTAAACGCATCCACTCCTGCGTAATTATAAGCTACTTCACCTAGTCCTGGACCTAAATTATTTAGGCATGCTGCTATTGCCGAAAAAGCAGTTTCTGTATCTATCCCCTGCCCCATTAAGATAAAAGATCCAACTAAAAAAGTAAGCAGATAAACTGTTAAAAAGCCCCAAACTGAATCAGCAACTTCACTGTTGATTTTCTTTTTACCAATCTTTAAAGGCAAGACAAGATTAGGGTGTATAAGTTTTTTAAGCTCTCTTCTCGCATGATTCAAAAGTACTAAGCCTCTTATAGCTTTAAATCCTCCTGCAGTTGATCCTGCACAAGCTCCCATCATGCCAATAAAAATTAGCAGTTGAGGGAGGTAAGTTGGAAATGAAGTATGATCCAAAACGGTAAACCCTGTAGTTGTCGCAAACGAAGTGACAGTGAATAGGGAAGATACTATTACACTCGAAGAAATCTCAGAGCTGCTAAACCAGATAGTTATTAAGAATACAACAAAAGCAAGAAAAAGCATTTTCCAATAAAACCCNAATTCAGGNTCTTTNANATAGTTNAATAATTTAAAATTTGAAAAAGAAAGGTAATGCAGNGAAAAACTTATGCCTGAAATNAACATAAAAANAACAGCCAAAATATAAATTGTNTTGTTGTTGAAGNAGGCNAAACTNTCGTTGTAATTAGAAAAGCCTCCAATNGCAATNGTAGTAAAAGAGTGNACTACTGCGTCGAAATATTCCATTCCNGCTATGAAGTAGGACAGNAAACAAAGCAAAGTAAGAATGAGATATATGTANACNAAAACCATAGCAGTTTCAGCAATTTTTGGCCTTAACTTGCTTTGATTTATAGGGCCTTGCGTTTCACCCTTATATAGCTGCATTCCACCAATTCCCAAAAGCGGCATTAGAGCAATGGCTAATACAATAATACCNAGACCACCTATCCATTGGAGCAAGCCCCTATAAAATAGAATAGAGTAATATTCTCNAGATAGATCAGAAAATATCGTTGCACCTGTAGTTGTTAAGCCTGAAGTNGCTTCAAAGTAAGCACTTACTATAGTTAAATTGCTTTTAGTTCCTAATATAAGTGGTAAAGTCGCAAAAATAGTAAAGAATAACCAAAGCAAAACAGTTAACAAAAAACCCTCTTTAACTCTTATTCCTTCATATTTCTTTTCAAAATTAACCAAATATAGGAACGAGCCAAATGCAAGGGTAATCAGGAAGGAATAGGCAAAAGCTGTAATATTATCTTCGCTATAGATAATTGAAACTATAATAGGCGTAAGTTGTAAAAAAGAAAAGGCGATCAATCCTATTCCCAAAACTCTAGAAATTAACCTAAACTTCATTTAAATTTCTTAAAAAGCATCTAAAATCTTCTTAGCTCATTAAACTTGTTTCTAGCGCTGGNAATAGTTTTTTATCAGACAAGAAGATAATTATGTGATCATCTTCGTGAATTTTAACGTCATGATGGGCGATTTTAACTTCTTTTCCACGTATTACAGCACTTATAGTGCATCCATTTGGCAGTTTAATATCATCTATTCCTTGGCCAATTATTTTAGGCGTTGTTTCGGGGCTGGCAATAAGCTCTAAAGCTTCAGATTTACCTTTTTTAAAGGTATGAGCCCTTTCAATTTTTGCTTTAGTAATGTTTTCGAGAACAACCCCAATTGTTATCTCATTTGGAATTACAGTAATGTCTACTTCACCTTGATGAATCAGATCTAAAAAAGATTGTTTATTCATTAAGGAAAGTACTTTTTTTGCTCCAAGTTTTTTTGCTAACAAGGAAGACATAACATTTGCTTCATCACTATCAGTGACTGCGCAAAACATATCAATCGATTCTATTCCTTCTTCAATCAATAAATCTTCATCTGTTGAATCGCCATTTAGGACCAAAGCAGAATCTAAATTTTCAGAAAGGTAGTCCCCTCTTTTTCTGCTTTTTTCAATAATCTTTACAACGCTAAATTTATTTTCAAGGATCTTTGCCAATCTTCTGCCAATTTTTCCACCACCTGCAATCATTATATTTTTGTATTTAGAATCTCTTGGCCTAATTTCGGACATTACTTTTTTTATATTCCCTTTAGCAGAGATAAAGAAAACTTCATCGCCATCTTTTATATAATCCTCTCCACTTGGAATAATAATTTCTTCTTCTCGATAGATAGCGGCAACTCTAGTATCTGCATTAGGAATGTGCTCTCTTAGTTCTGAAACTTTATGACCAGTAATTGGTGCTCCTTCAACAGCTTTTACACTCACCATCGAAGCTCGCCCACCACCAAAATCTAAAACCTGAAGAGCTCCTGGAAGTTGTACCAACTTTGAAATGTATTCGGTGATAAGAGTCTCTGGAGAAATTAAAACGTCAATAGAATATTCCCCATTTTCAAAAATCTGTCTACCCTTACCTTTAAGATATTCTCTAGCTCGAATTCGAGCCATTGTTCTAGTTTTCTTATTCAGATGTTTAATCATCTGACAGGCAACCAAATTAACTTCATCATATTCGGTCATGGCAATAGCCAACTCTGTATCTTGAATATTTGCGTCTTCGAGAGTTTGTGGATAGCAACAATTNCCACANACAATTTTTATATCGTGNTGTTCCGACTCTTTTTCAAGTTTTTCTTCGTNAAGATCNACGAGGGTTATGCTGTGACCATCTTCAGATAGAATTTCGGTTAATTCTGATCCAACTTGGCCGGCACCTAAAATTAAGATGTTCAATTATTACTCCAATAAAAATTATACTCTCAGAAAAACAATATTGTGAATTTGATTATCACTATCTAAAGCTTTCATCGGAGTTAAAAAAATCTTTTGATCCATTGTAGAAACTTTTGTATTCCATTCGTTTTTTATTCTGCCTGGCAAGCTCTTTAATTTCGACACACCAATCTATTCCAGAGACTAAAAATTCTTTTTTATCAGCCTTAATAACTTTTCCAGGATCCGAAGCGGGTAGGGCACTTATTTTTGCGCGGTGAATAATAATTCTTTCATTTTTATATTCTGAAAATGCACATGGATTAGGACAAAGACCATTAATTTTTCCAACTATTTCTTCCGCTGATTTTGTCCAATCTATTCTAGCTTCGTCTTTGGTTACTTTAGGAGCATAAGAAGATTCATTTTCATTTTGTTCTGTAAGTGAAAATGTATTTTTCTCAATAGAATCAATAGTTTGTAGTATATTTCTAGATGAAATATCACTCATGATTTCTTCTATATCTTCGGTGTTCATCCCTTCCTCAATCGAAAATTTTACGCTGTTTACAATTGGACCCGTATCTAGACCGGCGTCCATTTTCATGAATGTAATTCCTGTTTCTCGGTCGCAGTTAATTATGCTTCTTTGAATTGGAGCTGCACCTCTGTACTTTGGTAATAAAGATGTGTGAATGTTAAAGCTTCCATGTTTTGCCACATTCAAAAGATCTTCACTAATAATGTGTCCAAATGCAAAGACAAGAAGAAGATCAATATTGAGTTTTTCCAAGGTAGGTCTGAACTTTCTATCTTTGATTTCATCGTAAGAAAAAATTTTAATTTTTTTCTCTTCCGCAAAAACTCTGATTGGACTTTTAACAAATTTTAAACCTCTGCCCGAACGCTTTTCTTCTGCNCAAATCACTCCAACCAAATCGTGTTTGGACTCATAGATAGTTTCAAGAGTTTTAAGAGCAATCTTCGGCGTAGCAGCAAATAAGATATTCATTATTTCTGTTTGACAATTTTATTTCTGATTCTTCTTCTTTTCAGTTCTGAAATATGATCAACGAATAATCGACCGTTGAGGTGATCAAGTTCATGCTGGACAACTTTGGTCAATAATCCTTCGGGCTTAATTTCTTCTTTTTTTCCGTTTAGATCTTGATAAGAAAGTTTAATATCTGATGGTCTAGAAATTTTTTCAAAAAAACCCGGGACACTTAAGCAGCCTTCATCGTAATCTTCAGTTTTAGAAGGATCCAAAATTTGGATTGCTGGATTGACGATCACTAAAGGTTCATTTTTTTCAAGGCTGATGTCGATAACAGCTACTTGTTTAGCAACGCCAATTTGAGTTGCAGCCAGACCAATACCATTTACTGAATGCATGGTTTCGAACATATCATCCGTTAAAGTTTTCAACTCTTCGTCAAAAGTTTCAACAGGCTTTGCTTTAATACGCAAATCTTGATCAGGAAATTTTAAAATTTTTCTTATTGCCACGATTGTTATTCAATTTATTTTTATCATCTGTAAAATAACATTTTAGTTAAGGAGATCAAAAATGAAAGTTTCAATTGTCATGGGTTCAAAATCAGATTTAGATTTAGCAAAAGCTGCTGGAGAAATTCTAGATACACTCGACGTTCCATACACAATAAATATTTTATCTGCGCACAGAACACCAGAGCTATTGCATGCCCATATAGATGAGGCCATAGCAGATGGAGTGAGAGTTTTTATCGGCATTGCAGGTTTGGCTGCCCACTTGGCGGGAAATGTTGCCTCCAAAACTACTTTGCCAGTTATTGGCGTGCCGGGAGATGGCGGTCCTTTGAATGGATTTGATGCTCTTTTATCTACTGTGCAAATGCCTAAAGGCGTCCCAGTTGCAACGGTTGCCATTGGTAAAGCAGGGGCTATCAATGCAGGATATTTAGCTGCTCAAATGTTATCCACAGGCAACGAAGAACTCGCTGAAAAGGTAAAAAACCTCAGAGAAGAGCAAAAAGAGGCTTTAAAAAAGGAAAACGAGGAGCTTCAAAGCTAAATTATCAAGGAAAATGATTTATGCATACCCAACTGAGGGAGTTTGGGGTTTAGGCTGTCTGCCTGATTCAGAAGAAGATGTAAAAAAAATTTGTTTCCTTAAACAAAGAACCTTAGACAAAGGCTTAATTTTAGTTTCAGGTCATTTTTCTCATTTTAATCCTTACCTATCACACTTGTCTGTAGATTTGATAAACAAAACGAAAAGTAAGTGGCCTGGAGCTCATACTTGGTTGGTTCCAGCAAACGATAATGTTCCTTCTTGGATAAAAGGCGATAGCGACTTTGTGGCTTTGAGACAAAGCGTTCATCCTTCAATTATCAAGCTCTCTGAAAAGTTAAATAGTGTTATCACATCTACTTCAGCTAACATTTCATCAGAACCCCCAGCAAAAAATGCTAAAGAAATAAGGAACTTATTTGGTGATGAGGTATCTATATTGGAAGGAGAACTTGGCGGGGCAGATAAACCTACACCAATACAAAATTTAATAACTGATGAATGGATAAGAAATTGAAACTCGCCGTAATAGGTAAGCCAATAGGTCACTCAAAGTCTCCTGAGATTCATAAACACTTTGCCAATCAATTTGATGCAAAAATTGAATTCAGAAAAGACGAAGTAGCACCAGAAACTTTAGAAACATGGCTTGCTGACTTTTTTAAGGATGGTGGCAAAGGTGTTTCCATAACACTCCCGCTTAAAGAAGCAGCTTTAAATTATGCAGATGAAATTTCCGATCGGGCCAGACTTGCCTCAGCATGTAATGTCATTTATGCGAAAGATGAAAAGTTATTTGCAGACTGCACCGATGGATTTGGTCTAATCAAAGATCTACAGGAAAATATAAAAGTCTCTTTGAAGGATAAGAAAATATTGATTTTAGGTGCTGGAGGCGCTGCACGCGGAATTATTCCTTCCATTATTGAAAAAGATCCAGCAAGTCTGAAAATAGCCAATAGAACCAAAAGCAAAGCTCTTTTTTTAAAGGAAGACTTAGAAGGCAAACTTGATTTGAAGGGAAAAAGCTTAACATTTGAAGCTGGCGGTCTTTCAGATGATTTTCTGCTAGCTGATTCTTATGATCTAGTTATCAACTCAACTTCAGTTTCAACACAAGCTGGAGAATCCATAGGGCTGCCAAAAGCCTTATTTTCAGGCACTAAGCTTGCTTACGATCTCTTTTATTCTGCTGAAAAAACAGTCTTCATGCAGGAAGCATTCGAGAAAGGAGCTGAAAAAGTATCGGATGGCTGGGGCATGCTGGTTGAGCAGGGCGCGGAGTCTTTTAGATTATGGACTAATCTTATTCCAGATACTTCTAGATTGCTTGAAAAGCCTATTGATTAGGGCTTATTCATATATAATTCTTGCACGTAACGCCCACAAAAACTTTTTGAGATGTATTTGAAAAAATTTATTCTGTGCCTCACGGCATTGTTCTTATCGCCTCTGTCTTTTTCGGCCTGGGACGATATCAATATGACCCCTGGCGTTAACGCCATTGCCCAAGAAATCTTTGGCTTGCACATGACCATCTTTTGGATTTGCGTCGTCATTGGTGCATTGGTTTTGGGTTTCATGGTTTTCCTGATAATCAAATATCGCAAGAAAGAGGGTGTTGAGCCTGCTGATTTTGATGACAACCCAAAATTAGAACTAACCTGGACAATACTGTTTGCGGTCATTTTGGTTGGTATGGCAATTCCTGCTACTACAACCATGATCAAGGCTTACGATGATGAAGAGGGCGACATCAACATTCTGATCACTGGGCATCAGTGGAAGTGGCAATATGAGTATATGGAAGATGAGGTGAGTTTTTTCAGTAACCTTCTAACTTCTCTTGATGCAAGAAACAACATCGCGCCAAAAACTGAAAACTATCTCTTAGAGGTTGACGAACCATTGGTTATCCCAGTCAATAAACGAGTAAGATTTTTAATCACTGCTAACGACGTGATTCATTCTTGGTGGGTTCCAGATTTTGCCGTGAAACAAGATGCCATTCCGGGATTTATAAACACTGCTTGGACTTATGTCGATGAGCCTGGCGTATATCGCGGGCAATGTACTGAGTTATGTGGGGTCTACCATGGGTACATGCCGATTGTAGTGAAAGCTGTATCGGATTCTGAATACAAAGATTTCATTCAAGGAAAAAGGGATTTAAAAGCCCAACAAGCTCTTCTCACAGAAAAACTTTGGGAAACAGATGAGCTATTCGCGATAGGTGAAGAAGTCTACTTAAAAAATTGCGTGGCTTGTCATCAAGTTAACGGTGCGGGTATTCCACCAGTTTTCCCTGCTTTAGCTGGAAGTGAAATTGTCATGAACGATAAAGGCAGACAAGTAGAGATTTTAATGGAAGGGGTTCAAGGTGCAGCGATGCAATCTTATGCAGAACAACTTACCGAAGTAGAAATTGCAGCAGTAATTACTTACACCCGAAAGGCATGGGGTAACGACGCTGGAGGCGACGGCGAAATTGTCGTGCCTAAAGAAATTTTAGATTATAAAAACAACAAACTATAAAAAGGAGCTTTAAAAAATGAGCGCAGTAATAGAAGGACATCACGACGATCATCACCATGGTCCGGCCAAGGGCATAACCCGTTGGCTTTACACCACTAACCATAAGGACATTGGTTCGCTTTATTTGTGGTTCAGTTTCATCATGCTTTTCATTGGCGGAGCAATGGCTATGGTCATTAGGGCCGAGCTTTTTGAGCCTGGAAGTCAGATTGTCTCTCCAGAATTCTACAACCAAATGGTCACCAATCATGGATTGATCATGGTATTCGGTGTAATCATGCCTGCTTTTGTTGGCCTGGCTAATTGGTTAATCCCAATGCAAATTGGTGCGCCGGACATGGCCTTGCCAAGATTGAATAACTTAAGCTTTTGGATTTTACCTGCTGCTTTTGGAGTTTTACTTGCTACTTTCTTTATGGAAGGTGGAGCGCCTAACTTTGGTTGGACTTTTTATGCGCCTTTATCAACTGAATACGCACCACCTACAGTAACTTACTTTATTTTTGCAGTGCACATTATGGGAGCTTCTTCCATCATGGGCTCAATCAATGTCATAACCACAATTTTGAATATGAGAGCGCCCGGTATGACTCTTATGAAAATGCCTCTTTTTGTCTGGTCTTGGTTAATTACTGCTTACTTATTAATAGCAGTGATGCCGGTGCTAGCCGGGGCAGTGACCATGATGTTAATGGACATCCATTTTGGTACCAGTTTCTTCAAAGCCGGCGGCGGAGGCGATCCAGTTTTATTCCAACACATATTCTGGTTCTTCGGTCACCCTGAGGTCTACATCATGATTTTGCCAGCTTTTGGAATTGTGTCTCATATTATTGAAACTTTTTCTAGAAAGCCCATTTTTGGATATGACTCCATGGTCTATGCGATAGCTTCAATTGCTTTACTGTCTTTTGTAGTTTGGGCACACCATATGTTTACTGTCGGAATGCCAATAGCTGGAGAACTATTCTTTATGTACTCCACCATGCTAATTGCAATCCCAACTGGAGTGAAAGTTTTCAATTGGCTTTCTACTATGTTCAAAGGTTCACTAACTTTTGAAACTCCAATGCTTTTTGCAATCGCATTTGTAGCATTGTTCACCATTGGTGGTTTATCAGGTTTGATGTTGGCAATTGCTCCAGCAGATTTTCAATATCACGATACTTATTTTGTTGTTGCTCACTTTCACTATGTATTGGTACCAGGCGCCTTATTCTCAATCATTGCCGCTGTATATTATTGGTTACCAAAATGGACCGGTTACATGTACGACGAATTTATGGGCAAAACTCATTTCTGGCTATCCTTTGTATCAGTAAATTTAACTTTCTTCCCAATGCATTTCGTGGGACTTGCCGGTATGCCAAGAAGAATTCCAGATTATGCTATGCAGTTTGCTGACTACAACATGATTGTTAGTGTTGGAGCGTTTTTGTTTGGATTGTCACAGCTACTCTTTTTATATGTAGTTCTGAAAGCAATCTTTTACGGTAAAAAAGCCACTGGCCAAGTATGGGAAGGCGCACAAGGTCTTGAGTGGACTTTAGATTCACCGCCTGCCTATCATACCTTTGAAACTCCTCCTAACTTAGAGGCTGGAGAAGCTAAAGGCTAAAATGAGCAGTATTAAAAAAAGCGTTTCGAAACTTTTTTTAGCAACGGTCGGAATGTTTTTGTTTGGTTTTGCCTTGGTACCAATTTATGACGTGTTCTGTGAGATCACAGGACTAAATGGAAAAGTCACTGGACCTACTTTCTCCGAGTATGAAGATATCGGAAACCGTGAAATTAAAATTACTTTTACCACTACCAACAACAATGGTATGCCATGGTTTTTTGATTCAGATAGGTCTCAAATGAAAGTAAAGACTGGCGAGCAAAATTTAATGTCTTATGTCTTTACCAACACCACCGATAAGCCAATGATTGCTCAGGCAATTCCCAGTGTTTCTCCTGGTAAAGGGGCACAATATTTTCACAAAACCGAGTGTTTCTGTTTCGAGCAACAATATCTTGAGCCTGGTGAGAGTATCTCGATTCCTTTGAAATTTGTCATTGATCCTGACTTGCCGGAAGATATTTCTTCTTTGGCATTGGGTTATACTTTGTTCGATATCACAAAAGATCAAATGACTAAACAAGCGAGTAATTAATATGAGTTCAGATTCTTCTTATTACGTACCTGAAAGTAGCAAGCTGCCAATATTCATGGCTTTTGGCTTGCTTCTGTTCGTTTTGGGCGCTGGTAGTACGATTAATGATTTGGGCAAAGAAAGTTCAAATTCTTATATCCTTCTAATGACTTCGTTTGCCGTTATTTGGGGAGTAATGTTTGTCTGGTTCAGCAATGTTATTAGTGAAAACAACAAAGGAATGTATAGCGACCAGCTCAACCAATCTTTTGTTTGGGGCATGGCTTGGTTTATTTTTTCTGAAGTCATGTTTTTCTTTGCATTTTTCCTAGCACTTGGTTATGTCAGAATGTTTTCTGTGCCATGGCTCGGTGGGGAAGGCGAAAAAGCGATAACAAATATTTTATGGCCAGCTTTCGAGGCAACCTGGCCGGTCATGGTAACTCCTGACAACGAAACTTTTCCTGGAGCTGAAAAAAACATGAATATGCCAGGGATAACGAAACTGCATACTTGGTTGCCTTTCTGGAATACTTTGTGTTTGGTGACTTCAAGCGGAACCATTGCTTTGGCTGAGGCGGCGCTTAAAAAAGGCAAACGCGCAGCTTTCAAAAGCTGGATGGTGGTAACAATTTCCTTAGGTTTTATTTTCGTATTCTTGCAAGGCTTAGAGTATTACGAAGCATATGCGCACATGGGTCTAACCTTAGGCGCAGGTATTTATGGTACGACTTTCTTTTTGCTTACCGGATTTCATGGTTTTCATGTTTGCTTAGGAGCAATCATCTTAACAATCATGACTATACGAGGCTTTGGTGGCGCTTTTTCTGAACACGATCACTTTGGCTTAGCCGCCGGATCTTGGTATTGGCATTTTGTGGATGTTGTTTGGATCTTTTTGGTACTAGTAGTTTATGTGTTTTAACCCCAAGGGGAGTTAAGACCAAGTTGACCTGTGTATAGTCCGTATCCAATAGTCAATAAAAGTAGCATCGCTATAGTAACTCTTACTCGTAAACTATAAATCGCCCTAGACGTATTGCCTTTGTCCTTCAAAAGAAAAAATGCGCTTGAAAAAAGGCTGACCAACATGGCAAGGGCAAGAACTGCGATTATGAATTTAAGCATTGGTTATGAAAGTTTCTGAGTATCTGATTTTATTGATTTTCGTTATTGTCTTTATAGGATCATTATCTCTTTGTATTTGGCAAATAGACAGAGGCTATGACAAAAAGGCATTAGAAAATACTTTTTCTCAAAGACAATCCTTGCCAGTGGAAACAAACCCAGGCGAGCTTAATCAAAATTTATATTATAGGAATATACAAATTTCAGGGATTTTCGGTAAAAAAAATTTTTTTGTGGATAATAAAACACATAACGGCAACGCTGGATATGTGGTTTTTTCACCATTTACTTTAGCTGACAGTAAAAAAATACTCGTTTCTAGAGGCTGGATAGGATCTGATCAAAGAGATTCTTTACCAGAACTTTCTTTGCCTCAAACTAAATTAAAACTAGATGGAATGATAAGACCTTTTTCAAAAGACTTTGTATTAGAAGATCAGGCAAAACAAATTGCAAACAACTATATCATTCAAGGACTGGACAAAGAATTGATGGAAGATTTAAGTGGTTATAAGTTTTTGCCTTATGTATTCGAGCTCTCTGCCTTATCGAATTTAAGCTTGGAGCCTATTTGGCGACCAACCTCATTAAAATCAACCAGGCATTTTGGTTATGCCATCCAGTGGTTCGCCCTAGCCTTGGTAGTTTTATTTGGCGGTTATTATTTATTTAGAAAAAAGCAGTCGACATGAAAAACAAAGGCTTTCTTATAGCAATGATAATCTTTGGAACGCCTTTTTTGGTTATCTCCTTGTCTACCTTCTGGTATTACGCAGGCCTTGGACCCAAAGCAACAGTTAATTATGGAACCATGATAAATCCACCAGTTGACCTTGGTAGCTTGGAACTTGAATTGGATTATCAACCGTTGAATATTGATTCAATGGAAAGAAAGTGGATGATCATCCACTTCATAGACGATCTTTGTAATGAAGCTTGCTTGCAAGCTATTTATTTTTCCAGACAAATCAATACCGCAATCGGCAGAGAAAAAGATAGGGTGAAGCGCTTTTATGTTGCATCAACAAAAACAAACGAAAAGATAAAAAAACTTTTTCAAGATGAAACCAATTTAACTCCCATATCTGCAAAGAATTTAGATCTATTAAGACAAAAAATGGTTGAAGTCGGTATAAACCCATTCGTGCAGCCTGGTTTTTTCTTAGCAGACCCCCTTGGAAATATTATTTTGTCTTATCAAGGAGAAATAGACCCAAAAAAAATCTTATCGGATATTAAGAAACTATTGAGAGCATCAAAAATTGGCTAATTTAAAAAGAATACAATTAATTGCTTTGCTTGGCATTTTTCTTGCTTTCACTGTAGTGGGGCTAGGCGCTTGGACAAGATTAGTTGATGCAGGCTTAGGCTGTCCAGACTGGCCCGGCTGTTATGGCTTTGCTATTTGGCCTATGTCAGAAACGGAAATTTCTTTAGCCAACGAACTTTATCCAGAAAGAAAATTTGAAATTGAAAAAGCAGTTCCTGAAGTGGTACATAGATATTTCGCTGGCTCCTTAGGTCTTTTGATTATTGGGCTTTTTCTTTATGCGGTTTTTTCCAAACCGAAAAATTCTTTCATTGTAAAAATAACTTCGACCATGACGGCACTAGTTTTATTTCAATCTTTACTTGGCTATTTCACAGTAAGTTTAAAATTATGGCCTCAGGTTGTTACTGCACACTTGCTGGGAGGTTTTGCGACTACTACCTTGCTCTTTTTAACCTATTT
>NZFZ01000048.1 GCA_002689405.1 Gammaproteobacteria bacterium
TTTAAGTTTTGTAAGGACTTTGAATTGTCTCAAGATATTGCTCAAGAAGCTTTTGTTAAAGCTTTCAGAAATATTGATAAATTTAGAGGGGAAAGTTCGTTCTACACCTGGATTTACAGAATTGCTATTAATACAGCAAAAAACTACTTTTCGAATAAATCCAGAGGAGCTGAAACTTACAATGAAGAAGTTCTTGATGGCGCTTTATCTGATTTGTCTTTGAATTCGGATAATCCCGAAACTCTCTTAGCAGCGGAAGAAATGAAAGATGCTGTTAATCAGGCCTTTCAAAATTTACCTGACGAAATAAGATCAACCTTATCTCTTAGGGAGTATGATGGATTGAGTTATGAAGAAATAGCTAAAGTCCAAAACTGTCCAATTGGCACGGTGAGATCTAGAATCTTTAAAGGAAGAGAGCTTATTAATGAAACTTTTTCTAAATTAGGACTGTCTAAATCTTGGAGTAATTAGTATGGAATCAAGTGTAGATCAAAGATTGTCTTTACTTTTGGATGGCGAAGCTTCCGAATTCGAAACTCGCAGGCTTGTTGAAGATATTTCTAAAAATCCTCATATTAAGAAGCGCTGGCTTGAAATGAATAAACAAAAATCAGCGCTTCGAAGAGAACTTTTAAAGCCAAATCTTGACCTTTCTTCCAAAATCCTAAACGAACTTCAAAAATCCAAAAAAACAATTAATCAAAAACATCACGAAAACCATTTTAGCTGGGGAAAAATTCCCTATATGAGGACCTGTTCTTATCTTTTTGGCCTCTGTTTTACTCTCACCTTTATATTTTTCGAATTCTCTTCCCAACCCAATAAATCTTTCCTCCAAATCTCAGCTCCAAAAACTCTAGTTTCTACAATAAACCCAGTTATCCTTGATGATTACGGCAGAAACTTTGAAGGAAACCTTCGCAGTTATAAATTCATCTCCAATAATCAAGTAGAGGCTAATTACGGAATCAAAGGCTCAAATGCGAACCTAAAACTAAAATTTTTCCTCAAAGACGACTCTAACAATGTGAAACTGTCTTCTATTTCCAACGGCATTACTATAAATACAAGGAAAGGCGACAAGCCAATGATTATAAATCTATCCAGTGATAAATTATCCAACCAAAAATTGATAAGTATTTCTAATTTGATTTTAGAATAATAGAAAATCTTACTATGCAAAAAAAATTATTTGTATTTTTTACTCTTTTCTTCATTTCCAGCTCAGGCTGGAGCCAGTTGAACCAAAACGTATCAGATCTTCCCAATTTTGCCTCTTTAGCTGAGAAAGTAACGCCTGCGGTTGTAAATGTAAGCGTAACAAAAGTTATTAAATCTCCTGCGCAAAATGAAATGAGAAGAGGACCTTTCAATGATCCTTTCTTTGACGACTTTTTCGGTTCTCCTTACAACCCTCCAAACCGTGACAGAAAAGTAGCATCAGGAGGCTCAGGATTTATTATTTCAGCGGACGGTTACATATTAACAAACCATCATGTAATTGAAGATGCTTCCGAAGTTGTAATCAGCCTTCAAGACAGAAGAGAATTTTCTGCAGAGATAGTTGGCAGTGATAAAAAGTCAGATGTTGCTCTTTTGAAGGTTAAAACCAATGAAAACCTTCCTTTTTTAAATTTAGGAGATTCCGAAAAGGTTAGAGTTGGCGACTGGGTTATGGCAATTGGATCTCCTTATAGGCTGAATGCAACAGTAACAGCAGGAATAGTGAGCGCAAAAGCCAGAAGCGTTCCAGGACAAAGCACTTCTTACATACCCTTTATCCAGTCAGATGTAGCTATAAATCCAGGAAACTCAGGCGGTCCTTTATTCAATCTTAGCGGAGAAGTCATTGGCATTAACGCAATGATCTATTCAAATCGTGGCGGGTATATGGGTATATCCTTCACCATTCCAATTAACTACGCCGATGAAATAGTTAAACAAATAAAAGAAAACGGGTTTGTCTCTAGAGGTTGGTTGGGTGTAGCAGTCCAGGAAGTTACTAAGGATTTAGCAGATTCGTTTGGCTTAGATGTGCCTCGTGGGGCACTAATTGGAAGTGTTTTAAAAGATTCTCCAGCAGAAAAAGCCGGACTAAGAAATGGCGATGTAATTATAGATTTTGATGGTCAACAAATAATTTATTCAGGNGANCTTCCTCTNATNGTAGGAAGAATCCCTCCTGAAAAAAAAGTNAACGCAACNATATTCAGAGATGGAAAGANAGTAACGGTTTNTGTGACAACTGGTAAATTAGATGAAAAAGTTGCNCAAGATACAACCGTTGANAAAAAAGAAGAGACNGGNAATATTTTAGGCATNGCCGTNAAAGATATNGCTTCCTTGACGGATCAAGAACAAAAACAATTNGGCCAAGNCAAAGGAGTCGTGGTATCAAGTGTTTTTCCAGGNCCNGCGTCTGAAGCTGGAATCAGAAGAGGAGACATAATNGATAAAATACAGTTTAAGGATGTAGGCAANATCAAAGATTATGAAAAAATTTCTAAAACTTTAAAAAAAGGCTCTACCATTGCTTTNAGAATTATNAGAGATAAAAACGGTTCTTTTCTCACCCTTAAAATTCCAAAATAGGACATAATGCCCGCATGTCGAGCCATGCTTCTATAAATCAGATAAGAAATTTTTGCATTATTGCGCATATCGATCANGGAAAATCCACGCTTGCAGATCGNCTNATNGAAATATGCGGAGGTTTAAGCGAACGTGAAATGCAAAATCAAGTNTTGGACTCNCTTGATTTAGAAAGAGAAAGNGGCATTACTATNAAAGCTCAGTCGGTATATCTGGAATATGAGTTGGATGAAGNAAAGTATCANATCAATTTAATAGANACNCCTGGACANGTGGACTTTGCTTATGAAGTATCAAGGTCTTTAGCTGCNTGCGATGGAGCTATTTTACTTGTNGATGCNTCTCAAGGNGTTGAAGCACAAACTCTCTCTACNTGTTATAACGCTATNGATCAAGGACTTACGATATTTCCCGTANTAAATAAAATTGANCTNAAACAATCAGACCCAGAAAGAGTCAAACAAGANATTGAAGAAATAATCGGCATAGAAGCAAGCGAAGCACCAGCCATAAGCGCNAAGGATGGATTGGGCGTTAAAGATTTGTTGGAAAAAATNATTANAGAAATACCTGCTCCAGAAGGTTCCATTGCAGAACCATTACAGGCNTTNATAATTGACTCTTGGTTTGATCAATACCTTGGGATTGTCTCTTTAGTGAGAGTGGTAAATGGNGAAATAAATCTTGGCGATAAAATTAAATTTTCNTCNAATAATAATGTNCATTTAGTAGAAAAATTAGGAGTCTTNACTCCTAAAAGATTAGAAAAAANTAAACTAGTTGCGGGAGAGGTNGGTTTTATCTGTGCCGGAGTTAGAAGTATTAAAGGCGCTCCTGTTGGAGATACNATAGTTCTACCTGATNAAAAAAACTCTTTGCCAGGATTCAAGCCAATAAAACCTCAAGTTTTTGCTGCTCTTTATCCTTTAGATTCAGGTGAATTTGAATCATTTAGAGAATCCTTNGAAAAACTANCGTTAAACGATGCTGCTTTGCAATTTGAACCGGANCAATCTCAGGCTTTAGGCTCTGGTTTTAGATGTGGTTTTTTNGGAACGNTGCACATGGAAATTATTATAGAAAGACTTCAAAGAGAGCANGGAATAGAGCTTTTAGCTACAGCNCCTACTGTCGTNTATGAAATTCTATTGAAAAACAATGATGTGATTGAAATTGAAAATCCAAGTAAATATCCTGATCCAAGTTCAATAGAGGAGGTCAGNGAGCCAATAGCTCTTGCAACTATTCTTGTTCCTGANGAATATGTTGGAAATGTTATTTCTCTTTGCGTGGAAAGGAGAGGNAGTCAAAAGTCTCTCAGATATGTGGGTGGACAAATAGAACTGGTTTATGAAATGCCTATGAATGAAATCGTTCTNGATTTCTTTGANAAATTGAAATCAACNAGNAAAGGATATGCATCTCTAGACTATGATTTTNTNAGATTTNACCAAAGTGANATTACTCGAATTGATATCTTGCTTAATGGNGAAAAGGTTGATGCTCTNAACTTNATGGTGCATCGCTCAAAAGCNGACTATAAAGGAAGAGANCTNACAAAAGCNCTNAGAGAGGTTATTCCCAGACAGATGTACGATGTTGCAATTCAAGCTGCAATTGGAAACAAAATTATTTCTCGAGAGACAGTCAAAGCCTACCGTAAAGATGTAACAGCTAAACTTTATGGTGGAGATGTAACGCGAAAGAAAAAACTTTTNGAAAAACAAAAAGCTGGTAAGAAAAAAATGCGTCAGATTGGAAAAATCGATGTTCCGCAAGAAGCATTTTTATCGGTTTTAAAAGTAAGNAAATAATTATGTATGAATCAATTTTAANTATTTCAGTAATCATAATTTCTATCTTATTTNCAGCTTGGGTCTACTCAGAGAAAAAATTAGATGGTAAATTTTCNAAGACCATCAGTANTGTCTCTTTCCCTTTTCCTCTTTTAGCTTTGTATGCGGTTTTTAAACTTAATATCAGCTTTGGTTATATTTTAGTTGGTTTAACTTTAGTTTCACTTGNAATTTGGATCATCTCTCGACGAACCGATTTAGTGAATTTACAAAAAGAAGCAAGATCTTTTTTCCTAATCCTCCTTGGCATAACTATTTTTAGATCATTTATTTATGAACCTTTCCAAATTCCTACAGAGTCTATGATTCCTCAGATACAAGTTGGAGATTTTTTGGTAGTGGATAAATTTTCTTATGGCTTAAAAAATCCTATAGGAAAATCAACTTGGTTTGAAACTAGAGAACCAAAAAAAGGTGAGATGGTTGCATTCATTCCAGAGCATACTATTTGCAGCTCACCAATTGAAAATGCTTATCCTGAAAAAAACTTTGATAGCTCTCAGGAGTATCTTTGGCAGCGCTACAGCGAAGCTTGTACCCCTTTGGGTCTTACTTTTGTAAAAAGATTGATAGCTAAAGAAGGAGATGAAGTTATTTATCGAAACAAAGAATTGATAGTTAATGGTAAAAAATTAAAAAGAGAATTTTTATCATCAAATGACGATGAAATTTTTATAAAAGAGTTCTACAAAGACAAGGCTTACACGATAAGACTATTAGAAAACTATAGGAATCAACTTACATACGGAGCAGAACGTAAATGGGTAGTACCAAAAGATTATTATTTCGTAATGGGCGATAACAGAGATAACAGCGCTGATAGCAGAAGTTGGGGCTTTGTGCCAAAGCAAAACGTGGTTGGCAAACCAGCTTTTATATGGATGCATTGGGAGTGCTTAACCTGTCTTCCATCTTTTTCAAGGAATAAATTTTTGAATTAAGAATGAGTCTTGCCGAGTTAGAAAATTCTATTGGTTATAAATTTAAAAATAAGAAACTCTTAGATGAAGCTATTACGCATAAAAGCATAAACTCTGATTTCAACAATGAAAGGTTGGAATTCCTTGGCGATTCAGTAATTTCACTTGTTGTTTCAGAAGCCTTACATTTTGAAGAGAGTTCTCTCGACGAAGGAAAATTAAGTATTTACCGCTCTAGAATCGTAAGCAGATCTTCATTAAGCAAGGCAGGCCTGAAAATAAAATTAAATAAGTATTTACATGCAGGTTCAGCGCTTAAGAATAATCAAAACCTAACAGAAACTATCATTGGGAACACTTTAGAAGCTCTCATTGGAGCTATTTTTCTTGATTCAGATTTTTTAAAAGCAAAAGAAATTACCTTGTCTATTTTAGATATAGATTTTTCTAAACTTTTATTAGAAGAACAGAAAGATTCAAAAACTCTTCTTCAGGAATTTTTACAGTCTTTAGACGAAGATTTGCCTGAATACGTAACTACTGAAAAAAAGGAAAATGGAGAAATTTATTTTGTCTCTAAGATAACTTTGCCAATACATAATGTTTTTGGTGAAGGACAAGGAAAAAGTAAAAAAATAGCAGAACAAGAGGCCGCTTCTAACGTTTTAACCATGTTGAATAAAGATGGAAAATAAATTTGGTTTTGTTTCGCTATCAGGGAGAACAAATGTAGGTAAATCAACCTTGCTAAACGCTTTCTTTCAAAAAAAGA
Source organism: Gammaproteobacteria bacterium (assembly GCA_002689405.1). GTDB lineage: Bacteria > Pseudomonadota > Gammaproteobacteria > Magnimaribacterales > AG-339-G14 > MEDG-81. The sequence continues at coordinate 6,144 of NZFZ01000048.1, forward strand.
TTGCCATTACTTCGAGAAAACCTCAGACCACACGCAATCGTATTTTAGGAATACTCACAGAAGAAAAAACTCAAATCGTTTTTCTAGATACTCCCGGAGTACATCTTGGCTATAAAAGACAGCTTAACAAAGTCATGAATAAAATCGCCTCTCACTGCTATGAAGAGGTAGATCTTGTTCTCTTCTTAATTGATCGTTTTAAATGGCAAAAGGAAGAGGAAAATATCCTCAAAAGTTTAAAAAACCTCAATAAGCCTGTTGTTTTGGTCATTAACAAAATAGACAGATTGAGAGATAAAACTAAGCTATTAGCATTTATCAAAGATATCAGTGAAAAATATAATTTTTTATCTATTGTTCCAATATCCGCATTGAAAAAAGATAATTTGATGGAATTGAAAAGTGTAATTTTAAACAATTTGGAAATTGGTCCATATCATTTCCCAGAAGACTCTTTAACAGAGTTTTCAGATAATTTTTTTATCTCAGAAATAATTAGAGAAAAAGCAATCAATAGATTGGGCGATGAATTGCCTTATCGTCTGAATGTCGTCATTGAAAAAATTGATGATTCAAAAAAGCTTAAGACTATTTATGCAGCCGTCATCACTGAGTCTCAAAGCCAAAAAGGAATCATTCTTGGCAAGCAGGGCAGTATGATTAAAGCCATCGGAACAGCTGCCAGAAAAGAATTGGAAAAAGAGTTTTCAAAAAAAGTGAACCTTCAGCTGTGGGTTAAAGCTAACAAAAATTGGACAAACGATATCAACAAGTTAAAAAAATTTGGGCTTGGAGTTGAATTTTGAAATCTTTAGGCGCCAACGAAACAGAAGCAATTCTTTTACTAAGTAGAAAGTACTCAGAAACCAGTCTGATCTGCGAGCTTTTTACCAAAAAAAATGGCAGAGTTTCTGTCATAGCGAAGGGAGCTCGATCAAAAAAAAACAAATTTCAAAATGTTACTGCTCCAAATATTCTAGCTAACGTAAATTATTCTGGTAGAAGCGAACTAAAGACTTTAACTTCTTGGGAAGAAATCAAATACTTTCAAATACTTGGAAAAAATTTAAAAATCTTACTGTATCTCAACGAATTAATTTTCAAATTAATAGAAAAGGAAGCTAAACAAGAGAAAATTTTTGATGCCGTAATTAATTTTTACAAGACCCTAGCATTAGGCGAAGCTAAAAATATAGAGATATCTTTAAGAGAGTTTGAATATTTTTTAATCTGTGAGCTTGGTTATGGATTTAATTTTCAAGTTGATGACAAAGGTAAAGAGATACAAAAAGATGGAATCTACTATTTTCATCCAGCTCAAGGATTTTCAAAAAAACCTTTAAATAATTTTTTAAAAGTCTCTGGAATTGATATCATAAATTTTACCAATGGAAAAATCACTTCTGCTTCAGCAAGAAGTAAAATAAAAAAAACTATGCAACTTGCCATCTCTTACATTGCTGAAAAACCTATGAATGCGGGAACAATATTCAATGATTAAATTAAGAAGCGGAATAGATTTGGTACAGGTTTCAAGATTGGCAAAGGCTTATGAAAACTTTGGTTTTAGATTTCTGCATAGAATATATGACAATCTTGAGATCGAACAATTTCAAAAAAAATCTTCTAGAGCTAAACCTTTCTTTTTGGCAAAAAACTTTGCTGGTAAAGAAGCTGTATCAAAAGTTATAGGCTATGGCTTCACCAATGGCGTCAGGCCAAAAGACATTGTAATACTCAGAAAATATGGTGGCCCGAAAGTAAAACTTAATGGGAGAGCTAAATTATTGGCAAAAGAGCAAGGGCTTAAAGATATTTCCCTTAGCTTAAGCGATACCGAAGAACATGCAACTGCAGTGGCTGTAGCAATCACCGAATGAATCTTATTATTTTAGGCCCGCCTGGAGCTGGTAAAGGTACTCAAGCGGCTTTCATTGCTTCAGAAAAAAATATTCCGCATATTTCTACAGGCGACATGTTACGAGAAGCCATCAAGCATGGTACAGAATTAGGCTTGCAGGCAAAAGCAGTAATGGATGCTGGAAATTTGGTTTCTGATGAGCTTATCATCGAATTGGTCAAAGAGAGGATTTCACAAGACGATTGTAACAATGGCTTTTTATTCGATGGTTTTCCTAGGACCATACCTCAAGCTGAAGCTCTAAAGGAAAATAACGTTGACATAAATGGAGTCATAGAATTAGTTATTGCAGATGAAGAAATTATCAAAAGAATGTCTGGTCGAAGAATCCACTTAGCATCAGGTAGAACATATCATGTTGATTTCAATCCACCTAAACAACCTGGATTGGACGATGAAACGGGTGAGGAACTTATAATTAGAAAAGATGATGAGCCAGAAACAGTCAAAGACCGTCTAAAAGTTTATTGGACTCAAACTCAACAGTTGATTGAATATTATTCAAACTTTAAAAACGTTTCAGATTTCAAGTATCTTACTGTTGATGGCACTTTATCCGTTGAGGAAATTAAAAATAATATTAAAGACTTTTTATCTCAGTAAATGACTAATATTTTAGCTATTGAAACCTCTTCGGTTTACTGTTCAATTGGCTTAGCAAAAAATAAAGAAATATATATCGAGCATTCTCAGGAAGAAAATACTCACGGTAAAAATATTTTTGGTTTTATCGATAACCTCCTTGAGAAATCTCAACTTGAAAAAGAAGAGTTAGACTTCATTGCCTTGAGTGTTGGTCCAGGATCTTTTACAGGGTTAAGGGTCGGGTGTTCTGTAGCGCAAGGCCTTGCATTTGGTCTGCAAAAAAAAATTTTACCTCTGTCTAGCCTTATGGTTTTAGCTCAAACTGTTTTTTTGGAACACAAAGCCAAAGAACTTTTTATTGTCAAAGAAGCCCATATGAACGACTTATATGTTGGTAAATTTATAAGAAAAAATAATGATATAGCTCTCCCTTTAATTAACGATACAGCCATTAAGAAAACAGAACTTTCTGATTTTATTTCTTCTGATAATAAGGAAGCCATCTGTAGCGATTGTCATGAGTTTTTAGACTACTTAATTAAGCCAAGCCTTTTAGAAACAAATAATCATGCAAAAGGTTTATTACATTTAGCCAGTTATCTCGATGATAAAGATGCTAGATTGAAAAATCCTGAAGAGGTATATCCAGCCTATCTTTCAGGCACTGATCAATGGAAGAGGGCTAAATAAATGGAAGTTTTGCAGATATTAATTTTGTCAATCATACAAGGCCTGACTGAATTTTTGCCTATTTCGAGCTCTGCGCATTTAATAATTTCTTCCTCAATTTTAGGTCAAGAGACCCAATCAATCACTGTTGATATTTTTGCTCATGGCGGAAGTTTATTTGCAGTAATTATCTACTTTAGAGCAGAGCTAGCTGATGCTTTAAAAGATTATAAATTATCTTCGAGCGATTCTTTTTTAAACAAATTATTGCTTGGATCTTTGCCAATATTGATCACAGGATTTTTACTAAGAGATTTCATTTCAGAAAATTTAAGGACACTAGACATTATTGCACTTTCAACTATTTTTTTTGGCATTCTTCTTTGGTTCGCAGATAGAAGCTCAAGAGAACAAACGCCTTATGAATCCGTAACCTTTAAACATGCTTTTTTCATTGGCTTAGCTCAATGCTTGGCTTTGATTCCAGGAACAAGCCGTTCGGCGATTACAATAATTTGTGCTTTATTCTTAAGTTATTCCAGAACGATTGCCTCACAGTTTGCTTTTATGCTTGCAATACCTACTTTGGGTATTATTTTCCTATCTGAAGTTATCGCCTTGGGATTTGCTCCATCAGAAATAAACTGGCTTGACGTCCTTCTGGTTTCAACCTTTTCTTTTTTAAGCTCTTACTTGTGCATTGGGATTTTTCTAAACCTCATCGAAAGAATAGGCTTTACACCTTTTGTCATCTATAGAGTTTTACTAGGAACTTTTTTGCTTTTTTTAGCCTACTAATTGTCTTTTGATACTCCAACCACTATATTTTTGGACGACATAAAAGATATAGGATATGAATCTAACGATTCTAGGAGTCTTTGTTTCCGTTGCAAAAACTTCTTTTTTTAATAAGCTTTCGAACCAATCATTAACATTAGGATGAAGAATATGCATTGGATATCTTGCAGCTTTAAGTCTTGAAACATAAATAAACCAGGCAATATCTGGCAAGGTTAGTTCATTACCCAAAATGTAAGTATGATGAGAAAGTTTTTCATCTATTTTTTCAAGATGGAGTTTGAGATTGAGTAAAGATTTAGTTGCAACCTCATCAGTGATACCTTCTTTTTTATAATTCTCCCAAAACTTTCTGTTTGCGTCGTCTTCTGAATCTTTGTTTCCATGCAAGGTAGCTTTTGATTCGGATTTCTCCTGAATTTTTGCATTATTCAAAAATTTTGGAACCAAGTATTTAAAAGTCACATTTCGGATGTCTAAATGAAGGTCGTTTTCTTCAATCAACATCTTATTTATTTCTTCTTCTTTATCTGCAGGTATCAAACGCATGGCAGGAAATTTATTATCCAAATACTGAAGGATGTCATTACTCTCGATATGGACTTCTCCATCATCAACTAACACAGGAACTAATGATCTTGGAGTAATTCCTTGAAAGTAAGGAGAAAAGTTTTCTTTTTTTTGGAGATTTATATGATGGCCAGTGTAATCTATATTTTTTAAACCCATAAAAATTCTTGTTTTCATTGAACAAGCAGAATAAGTAAAATGAAAAAGATGGATTCCTTTCCAAGAAAGGACTTCTTTTGTTTTAATATCTTCGCGTCTGAGTTTAACCATCGTTTTTTATTGACATGAATTTTACAGAAAGAAAGCCATTTGTATCCTATTTTTCAAAAAATGAAATCAGATTTGCAGAACAATTTGCTTCCAAACATGACTTGAAGTTAGTTACCCCTAGAAACTTAAGGATTTCCGAAACACACAAGCAAGTCATTTGGGTATCAGCCAAAAACCTTGCATTGCAAGATTTAGCAATAAAGAACTCAAAACCTTTTGTCATCGACTACATGGACTTTAAAAAAATTATGGCCAAATCATCTTTGCTAAAGAAATGTTTTTCCAAAAAAGATATTGGCAGAAAAGTGATTGATTTAACCGCAGGATTTTGTATAGATGCTTTAGAGATAAGTTTTCTTGGGTATTCAGTCACTGCTATAGAGAAAGAATCTTGGCTGTATGAATTTACAAATCAATGTCTGCAAAATTCAAAGCATAAAGATTTACAACCTTCCATCAATAGAATAGATTTTCTAAATGGTGATTCTTTGGATCTCATAAAAAAATATTCAGACCATGAGATTGTCTATCTGGATCAAATGTTTGAACAAAAAAATGATGCAAAGGCTAAGAAAGAAATACAATTTCTAAGAAATTTAGATTTTGAAGAATTTGATTTAAATAGATTTAAAAAATTTCTGAAACAAAACAATTTCAAAAAAATTATTTACAAATCAGCTTTGCATAGCAACATGAGCTCGCTTATTAATTTAAAGCCCTCCCGTGTTATAAAAGGTAAAGCATTTAAATACAATATATTTACTGCAGACCAGGAGAACGAATGAATTATCAAAAAGATGTATCTAACTTTATGATCTTAGGAGAACAAAAAATAGCTTCAGATCTAAATCTTAAAAATGAGCAAACTCAACTTTATATGAATTTAATCAAAGAGGAGTTTGAAGAGACCGCGAAGGCATTTGATGAAGAAGACTTGATTGAAGTTGCTGATGGTCTTGCAGATATGGTTTGGGTCATTATGGGTATGTGCAATAGTGTGGGCATAGATTTTGATAAGATTTGGGAAGAGGTGAAAAGCTCAAATATGAGCAAATTTGTTGATGGAAAATTCATTAAAAATGACGCTGGAAAGATTATGAAGCCAGATACCTATTTCAAACCAAATATTAAAAAAGCTTTGGGTTTATAATCCATGCCGCCTTTACGGCGGCATGTTTTGGGAGAGATTATTCTGTAATTAATTCGCCTGAATTAATTTGAATAACTTTTGCTTTTTCCGATTCTGGAATAATCCTTTCTAGATTTATTTTTAATAAACCATTCTTTAGATTGGCTGTTTTTACAACAACTTCAGGTGCAAGAGAAAATTGCAATTTAAAGGCTCTCGCAGCGATTCCTTGATGTAACACTTCTCCAGAAGAATTTTTAGATCCTTCGTGAGTGATGCTCAAGTTATTTTCCTTAGTTTCTAGGGTTAAATCGTCTTCACTAAGACCCGCAACTGCAACCTCAATGGTAATATCGTTTCCTTCACGTTTGATATTGTAAGGCGGATAAGACCTTGAATCTTCTCCTATCTCACTGAATGTTCTCAATGAATCGAACAAACTGTCGAATCCTAAAAACCTCGTTGAGAAGAAAGGATCTGATAAATTTAATAAACTATTTTTCATAATAAACTCCTTAAAATTTAAGCAAGTTAATAAAAAGACACCTCATTTGAGCATGTCAACCTTTGGAAAGATCCCAATAAGGCAACCTTTCTCAATATTTATATGGAGATATTTTTTATTTTTTCAAGACTCTAAGGAGTACTTTTGGAAAGTTCTTTCAGCCAATTTGGCTCTAAAAACTTATTGGCATCTTTTTCTAATCGTTGAGTTATCCTTGTGGGATAAAGCATTCCCCTATCATCCTCTCGGACATATTTATTTTCTATTAAACGACTTAAGAAAACATCAAACATCCATTTTTCAGAAAATTCTGGAGTTAGTCTTGCTTGAGTTTTTTCTAAATTTTTAAGTATTTCTAAGGAATTTCTTTCCAGCTCATTTTTTGAAATACGTTCTGTAGAATTTTTCCACAATTGAGAGATCAGAACGTAAAACCTATCAATAGACGGTTGGACAAGTTTTCCTAGTGATTGAGTTTCATAAAACTCCTTTGATTTAAAATTAGGTCTTTTAAAAACATTGGAATCTTCAAGAATGAGATTTTTATTTATAAGTTTGTTTATCTTTAAGTTAATTAATTGGTCCAAATCAGCCTCATCCCATTTAAGAAAAAATTCTTCTTTCAAAAACGGATAAATCATTTTTATGGATTGCAATAAATCTTCCTTAACGATTTCTTTTTGGTACTGAAAAAAACCGCATATTAGAGACTCAAAAATCAGTAGGTGAGAAATATTATTTCTGTAAAAGCTAAGCTTAGCTGCCTCTAAATTTGTCAAAGAAATTCTGTCGTTTATGTCTTCCTTAGAAAGGAAATCCAAGTTTCTCATTTGATCAATTATTTCTTCTCCAGTTTTTTCACAAATCAAAGTTTTGGGAGAATATTTATCCTCTTCAAGCAAAGACTTCAATAATTCAATTCTTGAAACAAGTTCTTGTTTTGAGATAGAGAAACCATCACTATTTAAAATTCCGATAGAAAACAACGCAGTAGAAGTTACAACAGTAGAGTCGTTGATATTTGTCATGATTTTTTTACCAAGAATTGGAGTTACTTTAAAGAGCCAATCCTTCTCAGATGAATAGTCACTCAGCGGGTATTCTTTTAAAAGGGCATTCAAACTTATAGGTACTCCAAATTGCAAATAAGCCTCTCCAAGATAATTTCTAAAATCTCTAAATACAGAAAAAATATCTTTTAAATTTTCTTTTTTCTTCTCTGCGCCCATTACTTCATTGATATAAGAATTTCCTTCAAGGACTTTTTCATAGTTAATAGAAATAGGCACGAAACTAACTTGTTTTTCATCCATGCCTAAGAAGGATCTAAGAATCATAGAAATAATTCCAGGTCTTGGCGGCATTAATTTTCCTGACCTAGATCTGCCTCCTTCAGGAAAAAATTCTATTGAATGTCCCCTTTGCATTAATTTTCTTAAATGTTCATAAAACACCACAGAATAAAGACGATTGTTACTAAAAGAGCGTCTCATAAAAAAAGCACCTCCTTTTCTCAAAAGCGGCCCTACCAAGGGTAAATTTAAATTTATACCTGCAACAATTTGGGGCAACATCAAGTCTTTGTAGTACAGCAAATAAGATAATGCTAGATAATCAATATGAGAACGATGACAAGGTGTAAAAATTAATGAGGTGCTGGGTGCAATTTTTCTAATTTCTTCAAAATTTAATACTTCCAAATTTTCATATCTAGAATTCCAAAACCAAGTTAGGGCTCTATCGTAAAGATAAATAAATGGATAAGACATATCTGAGCAAATTTCCCAGACATATTTGCTAGCTTTTTTTCTTAATTTGGTTATTTTTTTCTTGCTGCCTTCAGCTTCAGATTCAATATAACTTTTAAGAGAATTAGAATTGAGAATACTAGTCACCAATGTTCTTCTATTGGAAATATCTGGTCCCAAATGAGCTTTTCGATTTTTTCTGAATCTAGCTCTTAAAAGTCTTTCAGTTTTTAAGACAAGATTTTTATCCGACTCGGGACTATTAAAAATATCATCTACTTCAAGAGGTTTGTGAAAAAATATTTTCACATTTCTGCCATTAAAAAATAGTTTGAATAAGTTTCTGATAAAACTGGTTCCTTCCCAAGATTCTCGAAATAAAAGCTTCAGCCAATTATCTTGTCGTTCTGGTGATTTTCCCCAAAAAACATCTACTGGAATAATGATTGCTTTTTTTGAAAAATTTCGATTTTCAGCAAGGATGCTCAATTCTTTCGGATGCATTCTTTTTGGCGTTTGCCAAGGAAATTTTCTTTTTGGATTTCTAATTTGAAAATAATTTTTTTTTATGGGAGATTTTTCAGTTTTTAATTTAAGTTCAGTTAAGTTATTTTGCTTAGTAAGCACTTTTAAAGCTTGATAATCTATTCTTGAAGATGAGGAAAGCGCATAAATAATGTCTTCTTTTTTCAAAAGTAATTCGGTTTTTTTTGATTCACTTTCGTGATTGGCTTTGATTAGAAAATTAAACATTAGAAGTCATTCTTTCTTTATAGTGGTAAAATGCGGATTTTAACAAAACGAATCTTATTTTTTTTGAATTTTACCTTGTAATATAGCCGGAGTGGCGGAATTGGTAGACGCGTTCGATTCAAAATCGAGTGCCCACAAGGCGTGAGAGTTCGAGTCTCTCCTCCGGCACCAAAGGAGAAGTTAATATGAAAGAAACTGAAATAGTCATGGCTCAACAAACGCCAAGTTTTTTTGGCCCGCAATTGATTTTATTAATTGGTTTTGTCGCCATTATGTATTTTTTAATCATCAGACCCCAAAACAAAAGGCTCAAAGCTCAAAAAGAAATGATTGAGTCACTCTCTGTGGGAGACGAAGTAATTGCTTCAGGAGGTATGGTTTGTGTCATTACAAAGATGAACGATGATTTTTTAACCGTGCGAGCCAATGACACAGTTCTTACAATTCAGCGAGAATCTGTAAGCAACGTCTTGCCTAAAGGAACAATTAAATCTCTCTAAAAAGTGCTCAGATTTCAGCTCTGGAAAATAATAATAATATTGTTTGTCATTACCATTGGCATTACTTACGCTTTACCTAATTTTTATCCGCCAAGTCCAGCAGTTCAAATCACCTTGGATAGTTCTTTGGGAAAAATATCTCCTAATCTTGCGAAACGAATCGAACGACTAGTAAAAGAAACAGAAATCAGTTTCTCCTCAAATCTTGCTGAAGAGCTTGATGGTTACGACTCTATTTTATTTAAGGCAGAGAATTATCAAGATCAAGTTAAGCTCAAAGAATATCTAGAACAAAACTTAGAGAGAGAATTTATAATAGCTTTGAACTTAGCTCCAAATACTCCTTCTTGGTTATCGGATATTCAAGCTTCGCCAATGAAATTAGGCTTAGATCTTAGAGGAGGAGTTCATTTTTTAATGGAAGTAGACTCCGAGTTGCTCATTTCAACTCGCTTAGAATCATATTTGGCTGATATCAAAAGAAAATTGCGAGAAGATCGAATTGGAATTAGTCGTTCTGAAATTGCTGATAACAGAATAATTTTTACTACCAGAACGGATGCTACAGATCAGTTAGACGACTATTTGAAAAGTAACATCGATCTTGAGTATAGAAAGCAAGGAAACAACCAATTTATTGTTGAGTACAATGAACAAGGTCTTGATGATTTGATTGACTACGCAGTTTCCCAAAATTTAGTGACTCTAAGAAATAGAGTCAATGAGCTTGGAATCTCCGAGCCTGTCGTAGTTCGTCAGGGAAAAAATAGAATTTCTGTTCAACTTCCAGGTGTCCAAGATACTGCTGAAGCTAAAAAAATCATTGGAAAAACTGCAAATTTAGAGTTTCGTCTCGAGGCTGAATCCAATAGTTTGCTATCCAGAACAGATCAATTTGATTTTTCTGGACAACGCGTTAGGTTGTTGAAGCAGGTCATCATTACCGGTGACAAAGTAGCAGACGCTAGCGTTGGCTATGATGAAAGTGGTTTTCCACAAGTAAATATTTCTCTAGACGGCGAGGGCGGAACAAAAATGCATCGTTCAACCAGAAATAACGTGGGCAGAAAGATGGCAGTAATTTTTGTTGAACGCAAAATCAAAACATCCAGCACTAGCGATGAAGTAGAAAGTTACTTTGATAAAAGAATCATCAGCTTAGCAACCATCCAGTCAGCTCTTGCAAACCAATTTAGAATTACCGGCTTAGATAGTCCAAATGCAGCCTCTGAATTGGCTTTGCTTCTAAGGGCAGGTGCGTTAGCCGCACCAATGAATTTTGTTGAAGAGGGCACAGTTGGCCCATCTTTAGGAGCTGATAACATTCGCGTTGGAGTGCAATCTTTAATTCTCGGACTGTCTTTAGTTCTGATCTTTATGATTTTTTACTATAAAGTTTTTGGCATCATTGCCAACATTGCAGTCGCTTTAAACATTGTTTTGATTAGCGCTATTATGTCAATTTTATCAGCAACCTTAACGTTACCTGGCATTGCAGGAATTGTTTTAACAATCGGAATGGCAGTAGATGCAAATGTCTTAATTTTCTCCAGAATCAAAGAAGAATTGAAAAATAGACTTAAACCTTTAGATGCAATAAATGCAGGATACGATCGCGCCTACATCACTATCGTAGATGCAAATTTAACTACTTTAATCGTAGCACTGATACTTTACACAATTGGTACAGGGCCAGTTCAAGGCTTTGCGATAACCTTATCGGTTGGAATTTTGACCTCGATGTTTACTGCCATCTTGGTTACAAGATTTTTGGTTTGGTTAATTTATCGAAATCGAAAGAATCTCGATACTCTCTGGATATAAAATGCAAATAAACTTCATGCGACCAAGGAAGATAGCATCAGCGTTATCAATTTCATTGGTTATCCTTTCAATTTTTTCACTTTCTTTTAAAGGATTGAATGCCGGATTGGATTTTACCGGCGGTACTTTGATTGAGATCAAGTTGTCACAATCAACCAGCTTAGAAGAAATCAGAGAAGTGCTCGGCTCTAAATTAGAAGATGATTTTCAGGTTTCTTATTTTGGTTCAGAGCAAGATATTCTGATTAAAATTCCAGGAGGCTCAGAAAATAACTTATCAGATGAGATAGTTGCTGCATTGAAAAATTCTTTTCAGTTTGATTTGAGACGTAAAGATTTTATCGGTCCGCAAATAGGAGAGGAGTTACGAGATCAGGGAGGTTTGGGGATACTAGCAGCTATGTTGGTAATGATGGTCTACATCATGTTTAGATTTCAATTCAAGTTTGCCATTGGCGCTCTCTTAGCTCTCGTTCA
>NZFZ01000049.1 GCA_002689405.1 Gammaproteobacteria bacterium
GAGTTTGACAGAAATTGACTTAAATAGTAGCTAAATTATTTTAAAAATTGAAGGTCCTATTTCTGTATGGTTTTATTAGTTAGCTAAATCACATAAATATGGGGAGGTACCTTATGGATAAAGCGTTCGATATGATTAAAGACTTAGTTTCTGGGTTAACCGGAATCTTAGTTGGTGTAATCGGTCTAGGTGTTGTTGCCGGTATTGTTTTTGATAACAATGCTTGGTTTTTCGGCGGAGTTCTTGGCAATCTTTTGGGAGTAATCCAACAATTGGGTGACGCAGGGATTGTAGGTCTTTTAGCTGCAGCACTGCTTTATAAATTACTTAAGTAATTTTAGCTTTGAGCCGGAGTTTTACTTCGGCTCAATTTAAAAAAACATGGAAATATTTAAATTTAAAAAAATAAGAAAATTCTTATATAAGTCCACAGAAGTTTTGGGACTTTTCATTGCAATATCTCTTTTGGTAGGACTCATTTTTGGACCCGAAACTCCAGTTTTTGGAAACGTCTTAAAAAACTTTTCAGAAGTAATGAATTTATTTGGAGAGAATGGTCTTTTGGCCTTGGTATCTTTGATAATTATATTTGCTATTTTAAAAAAATAAAAAAGAATGACATTTGATTAAGAATGTCTATCCTCTAAATCTTTTCTAATGTCGTCATGGTCTCCGACCATGATGTGATTTTTACTCTTAACTAAGTATTTATCAAGCAAAGGAATGAATAGCAAGGGAACGATTCCTCCCAGTACAATGCCAAAAGTCATTGGTCTTATGGTTGGATCAACAAGCGCAGCAATTAAATCAGCAATCACATGCGCTAATGCTGCTCCAACAATTCCTGCGATATATCCGTTAGAGACAATTTTTAGGAAACGATTGATGCTCCAACCAGTGTAATAGCCAACCACTACTAACAGAACATGAACAAAACCAAATGTAAATCCTCTTAGAGAAGCATTTTCAATACCAAGTAGAAGTATTAAATCTTCCATTTATAAAGAAATTAACGAAACTTATTTTTATCAAAAAAAGTTTCTAAAGATGAAATCAATCTCGTTACGGTTGCTGAGATAAAAAAACTTAATTTATCCTGAAAATTTTGTCTTGTGATAAATGAAATTTCAAAAATTTCATGTTTCTTTGAAAGATTTAAAAGATACTCATCACTTGTTGAAATTTCATCAACCAAACCAACCTCAAGAGCTTTAATACCCTCCCAAGTTTCACCAGTAGCTATTTTTTTCATATCCAAAGCAGGTCTAAATTTTTTAATATGATCTTTAAAAAGAACGTGAATATCTTCCAAATGCTCTTTAAACTTTTTCCTTCCGGCAGGAGTGGTTTCTCCGAACATTGTGATCGTCCGCTTGTATTCACCTGCGGTATGAAGTTCATAATCCACGTTATTCTTTTTGAGTACTTTATGAAAATTCGGAATAGCTGCAACTACACCAATAGAACCAATTATTGCAAAAGGAGATGAAACTATTTTATTACACACACAAGCCATCATATATCCTCCTGATGCAGCTACTTTATCTACGCACGCAGTTACTTTAATTCCCGCATCCCTTAATCTTTGAAGTTGAGCAGCACATAAACCATAACCTATAACGGTGCCGCCAGGACTTTCTAATCTCAAAACTAGTTCTTGACACTTAGTTTCGCTTTTTAAAATAGCAGTTATTTCTTCTTTAAGATTTTCAACACTTGAGGCCTCAATATCGCCATTAAAATTCAAAACAAAAACAGGCTTAGGAATGGATTTATTTTTTTTAGCCTTTAAATTCTTTTTCTTTTCTTTTTGAAGTTTTTTTCTTTCGTTTTTATTCAAAGTTAAGGACTTAACTGCCCCTGCCATGTTGTCTAATTTGTCTGATAAATTCGTGATTTTTAATGTACCGGATGACGAAGCATCTTTTCCTTTAGACGAGAACAAAATGAGAAAAGGTATTGAGATAATGATAATAAGAGAGATGGTTTTCAATAAAAAAGAACCATAATCAACTAAAAATTCCATAAGGCAAATGAGTTTAACAGGAAAAATATAATTATCTAGACAGATTCAATTCTTTTATTCCACCCATATAATTGACTAATACTTCGGGAATAATAACTGACCCCTGTTCGGTTTGATTATTCTCTAAAATAGCAGCCAATGTTCTGCCAATTGCTAGCCCTGATCCATTGATGGTATGACAAAAAATATTTTCTTTGGATTGTTTAATTCTAATTTTCATCCTCCTGCTTTGAAAATCTCTAAAATTTGAGCAAGACGATATTTCTCTGTATGTTTTTTGACTTGGAAACCAAACTTCTAGATCAAAAGTTTTGGAAGATGCAAAACCTGTATCACCACTACACAAAATGACTTTTCGGTAAGGTAAATTTAAGTTATTTAAAATACTTTCAGCATCATGAGTTAGTTTATCAAGTTCATTTTCAGAATCTTCGGGATGAACAAATTTAACTAGTTCAACTTTGTCAAATTGATGCTGGCGAATTATTCCTTTTGTATCTTTTCCATAACTACCGGCCTCACTTCTAAAACATGGAGTGTGAGCAACAAAATTAATCGGTAATTCCTCTGAATTTAGAATTTTATTTCTATAAATGTTTGAAACAGGAACCTCAGCAGTTGGAATCAAATACATTTCCTCATTAGAGATTTTAAATAGATCTTCTTCAAATTTTGGTAATTGTCCAGTTCCTAGTAATGAATTTTTATTAACAAGGTAAGGGACATAAATCTCTTCATAACCGTTTTCTACATGAACATCCAGCATGTATTGAGCTAATGCCCTGTGCAACTTGGCAATTTCTTTTCTTAGTACCACAAATCTAGATTTTGCAATGGTTACCGATTCTTCAAAATTTATCCCATTAGATAACTCTCCTAATTCTTGATGATCTCTAACTTTAAAAGAGAATTCTGGAATGGTTCCCTTTTCATAAATAATTTGATTGTTTTCTTCAGATTTTCCATCGGGTACGTCTTCTGCTAATACGTTGGGTATTTCCAATAAAAAGTTATTTAATTCCACTAAAGCAGTATCAAGTTTTGCCTTAATTTCTTTCAAATCAGTTGATATTTTTTTTGCATCTTTAAGTTTTTGATCTTTTAAAGTCTGATTTTTTTCTTGAGATACTTCTTTAGCTAGAATATTAGATTTTTCTTGGAGAGATTCTGTACTTACTTGAAGTTTCTTTCTGTTTAAATCAAGTTTTTCAAAAACCTTTGCATCAAATTCAAAACCTTTTTTTTGAAGATTTTTCTTTATTTCTTCGAAATTATTTCTTAAAAGATTTATATCCAGCATGTCAGTTGAGAATAACGAGAATTGTCTCCTTATTATAGTCAAATATCTTCTTATCTAGTTCATCATTTAATTTAATATTAACGAAGTTTATTTGGGTGTCTGTCCCAAACTGGTCTTTGTAAGAAATAGTTTCTAAGCTCCCATTATCACTGACGATATTTAAATTAGATATAAATTCTGATGCCTCAGAATTATTTAAAAAGTTACAGACTTTGCTCTTAGACTTTAATAACAATAGAGCAGGAATCTGTGACTCAATATTTGCCAGTTTGTATTTGATTGTTTCATTGAGATCGTAATCTGTTCTATAAACATCTTCATTATTTACAATTAATTCAGTTTTGGAAGGGTTTGTAGTTATTATTTTAAATAGATTTGGTTTTTCAAAATAAACTTGTCCTTCGACATTGGATTTGTTTATTCCTTCATAAGATTGAATATAGTTTAATGATATTGTCTTAGTATCTTGGCTGTAAATGTTTAGATTATTTAATTCTGTGCAAGTGTAAATATTAAATGAGATGAACAAGAATATTAAGAAAAGCTTATTCAGCATTTGCGTTTGGCGCTAAGACTTCTCTATTGCCATTGGAATTCATTTCGCTCACCAAACCAGCATCTTCCATTGCCTCAATTAATCTAGCTGCTCTGTTATAACCAATTCTAAATTTTCTCTGTACCGCAGAAATAGATGCCCTTCTTGTTTCAAGAACAAATGCAACAGCTTGATCATAAAACTCGTCTTTTTCTGAATCTCCTTCTCCACCAGAATTCACATCTACTGTTTCAGGTGCTTTAGTCACTTCTTCCAGATAATTGACATCCTCTTTATTCTTCCAATCTTCTACCACGCGTAAAATTTCTTCTTCACCGACATACGCACCGTGAACTCTTAAAGGAATAGAAGTTCCTGAGCCTACATAAAGCATGTCTCCTTTACCCAGAAGCTGTTCTGCTCCTACTTGATCCAAAACAACTCTTGAATCCATTGATGAAGCAACGTTAAAAGCCATTCTTGCTGAAATATTTGCTTTTATAAGTCCTGTTATTACATCGACAGATGGTCTTTGCGTCGCTAACAACATGTGAATACCTGCAGCCCTTGCTTTTTGCGCTAACCTTGCAATTAAGTGTTCAACTTTCTTTCCAACTACCATCATTAAATCAGCTAACTCATCAACAGCGATTACAATAAGAGGTAACTCTGACAATAAAGGAATTTCCGATTCAATAACCTCTTCACCTTCTTTTGGCTTCCAAAGAGGATCTTTTAAAGGGGTGCCATTTTTAGCTGCTTGAGAAACTTTGGTATTAAAACCATTCAGATTTCTAACTGATAGAGCTGCCATTAATTTATACCTTCTTTCCATTTCATTTACACACCATCTCAAGCCGTGAGCAGCTTCTGACATGTCAGTTATAACAGGCGTTAAAAGATGAGGAAGATCTTCATAAACAGATAATTCAAGCATTTTTGGATCAATTAAAACCAATTTCACATCTTGAGGAGTAGCCTTATATAGGATACTCATTAACATTGAATTTAGCGCAACCGATTTACCAGAACCTGTAGTACCTGCAATTAATAAATGTGGCAGGCTTGCTAAATCTTCTAAAATAGGTTTTCCTTCTATATCTTTTCCGTAGGCCAAGGTTATAGGACTTTTAGATTCTTCAAATACCTTTGAAGCAATGACCTCACCGAGTAAAACGTCTTCTCGATCTGCATTTGGAATTTCTATTCCAATAGTCTCTCTTCCTTGTATTACTTCAACTATTCTTAAACTACCTACGCCAAGAGATCTAGCTAAATCTTTATTTAAACTGGAAACTTGAGAAACTTTAATTCCCTTGGGTAATTCAACTTCAAATCTGGTTACCACTGGTCCGCGCATTGTTTCCTTTACCACTGCGTACTCATTTTCTGGTCCAGTTATTTTAAATTCAGCAAGTTTAGTAATTAACGCATTCTTAAGAATATCCAGCTCATAAGCTTGCTGAGAAGTAAATTCTTTTGATTCAGTAATCTTTTCTTGTAATAAAGATATTTTTGGCATTTCTCCTGGAAGAGATTTTTCAAATAGTTCTTTTTGTTTTTCTAAATGAACTTTTTTTCCTTGAGGTACTTCTTTAACTACTTCTTTAACTTCTGTTTTTGGCATTTCGTTCATCTTCTTTTTATGCTCATCCAAAAAAGATTGCCTATTCTTTTTCTCTAACCTTTCTTTATTTTTATTTTTAAAAAAAGCAAAACCATCTTTTAAACCTTTTGAAAGTTGATAAGAAAGATTTACTAGTGCATCTTGAAAATTAGATATTAGATTCTTCCAAGATAGGTTTACTGTCAGAGTGAAACTTACTAAAAAAAGAAAGATGGTCACTATTGTTGATCCAATAGTTGCTAAATAAGGAATTAAAAAATTTTTAATGGAAAGTCCTATGAAACCAGATGAGCTTTCTGGATAAAAATTATTATAGGGATTTAAATGAATAGAAATTAATGTTGACAAAGAAAAAGAAGTAAGAAGAAAACCTGTTGAAAAAAATATAATTTTTTTTAAGTTAAATTCTGTCTTTTCTGTTCTTTCACTAAAAAGATATTTTATAGGAATCCAAAAACATGGAATTAATATCAACCAAGCAGTAATTCCTAATAGCCGATAACTAAAAAAAGATAAATATGCGCCAATTAAACCTATGCTGTTTGAAAAATTAACTGTAGAAACTGCTTCAAATTCTTTTTGATCAGAAGGATTATAAGTCCACAAAGATATAAGGAAGATTATTCCTAACAGTAGCAGAAACAAAACTGAAATGTCTGTGACTATTCTTTTGGCGGCAGAAGAAATACTCAAAGAGTTAATGAGGTTGGAAAATGATGAAGATACTCGTTTGTCTGACACGTTATCTTTGTATAATGTGGTCATTATAACTTCTACAACGATGACAGATACAAATAATTTAATAATTCTTGGTTCTGGGCCTGCTGGATATAGTGCAGGAATTTATGCAGCAAGAGCAGGACTAAATCCGATTTTGATTACGGGTTTAGAAATAGGAGGCCAACTTACTACAACTACCGAAGTAGAAAACTGGCCTGGTGATGCTCATGGATTAATGGGCCCTGATTTGATGGAAAGAATGAAAACTCATGCAGAAACTTTTGGGGTGAAAATAATTAATGATCATATTGATGAAGTTTCATTGTCATCTAAACCTTTTTTACTTAAAGGTAATCACGAATATCTAACTAATTCTCTTATCATTGCAACAGGAGCGTCAGCTTTATATTTAGGCTTGGATTCTGAACAAAAATATTTGGGAAGAGGAGTAAGTGCCTGTGCCACATGTGATGGTTTCTTCTATAAAGATAAAGAAGTTTGTGTGATAGGAGGAGGAAATACGGCTGCCGAGGAAGCTTTATACTTATCAAATATTTGCTCCAAAGTTCATCTTATCCATAGAAGAGACAAATTGAGGGCGGAACAAATCTTACAAGAGAGAATTTTTGAAAAAGAAAAAGAAGGTAAAATAGCGATCCACTGGAACTCTCATCTAAAAGAAGTTTTAGGAGATGAAAATTTAGTAACAGGCATATCTCTTGATTCTGGGAAAGAAATAAAATTAGAAGGAGTTTTTATTGCTATTGGTCATAAACCAAATACAGATATTTTTAATAATCAGCTGGATATGAAAAATGGCTATATAACAATTAATTCTGGATTAAATGGAAATGCTACCCAAACAAGTGTTGAAGGAGTTTTTGCCTCTGGCGATGTAGCAGATTCTGTTTATCGTCAAGCTGTTACTTCAGCAGGATCTGGTTGTATGGCTGCACTTGATGCGCAGAAATATCTTGAAGAAAATTTTTAATTTTTGACCCTATCATCAATATCATTCATGAAATTTCTGAAACTAGAAAAAAAAAATAATGTTTCTTATGTTTCTTTTAAGAGAACTAAATCATTAAACGCTTTAAATAGCCAAACACTCAAAGAGTTAATTGATTTAAACAAAGAGCTCGAAAGTGATTCAAAGACAAAAGTTGTTGTGTATCGTTCCGAAGGAAAAAATTTCTCTGCTGGAGCGGATATTAAAGAAAAACAAAAAAAAATATCTAAATTAGAACTTTGGAAATCAAATTTAGGTAAAGAAGCCATAGAGTCAATCTTAAAAATCAATCAAATTACAATAGCTTCATTAAGGGGATATTGTTTGGGAGGAGGAGCATGTATTGCCTCAGCTTGTGATTTTAGAGTTGCCTCTGAAACTACTTTAGTTGGTTATCCTGAAATCGATCTAGGAATGAATCTTAATTGGTTCGGCCTGCCCTTACTTTTAAGGCTTATAGGGCCTTCAAAAACAAAAAAAATGGTTATTAGCGGAGTGATAGAAAAAGCTAATGACCTATATAAATGGGGATTTATTGATGAGCTATTTAAAGATGAAGAGTTGGATAAAAAGACAATAGCTTTTGCAAAAAAATATGTATCCAAGCCTGCATTACCTACACAAATGATAAAAAGAAGTGTCAATGCCTTAACCTATCAAGCTGATCAAGCGATAATGCATATGGATTACGACCAGTTTCTCTTAGCCAGAGAATTTCATAAAGAATGATTTAACTGATTTTATCTAGTCTTTGTTTAGATGACTGATATTCAGAAACTAGTTTATCAACGGTATCTTTAACGGAAGTGATTTCCTTAATTGATCCAATACCTTGACCTGATCCCCAAATATCTTTCCAAGCTTTTTTTGAATTATCTCCAGAAAGACCAGAACTTCCAAAATTCATATCGTTTTTATCTGCATGAGGAAGATTATCAGGATCTAAGCCTGCATTAACTACACTAGGTTTTAAATAATTTCCATGAACGCCAGTGAAAGTTGGGCTATACATAATATCGTTGGCGGCACTATCTACAATCATCTGTTTGTAGCCTGGAGAAGCATTAGCTTCTTTGGTAGCAATAAATCTTGTTCCAATGTAAGCATAATCTGCTCCCAAGGCTTGTGCCGATAAAACAGAAGAGCCTTCAGAAATACTTCCAGATAAAGCAATTGGCCCATCAAAAAATTCTCTTACCTCTCTTACCAAGGCAAAAGGACTTAATGTTCCGGCATGGCCACCAGCTCCAGCACAAACCAAAATCAAACCATCTGCTCCCTCATCTACGGCTTTCTTTGCATGTCTTACATTAATTACATCGTGCATAACAACTCCTCCGTAACTGTGAATGGAATCAACAACGAATTTAGGAGCTCGCAAACTAGTAATAACCATTGGTACTTTATGCTTTACACATATATCTACATCATGTTCAAGTCTGTCATTGGAGCTGTGACAGATTTGATTAACAGCAAATGGGGAAACAATTTCATCTGGGTTATCTTTTTTGTATTGTTCTAACTCTGAAGATATTTTAACAATCCATTTTTCAAGTTCTTCAGCAGGTCTTGCATTTAAAGCAGGAAATGACCCTATTACGCCAGCTTTGCATTGAGCTATTACAAGCTCAGGATATGAAATAATAAAAAGTGGAGCTGCTAAAACTGGCAACCTAGTATTTTTAAATAATTCTGAAACCGACATTATTTTGTAGCTACCCAAAAAACTATAATTCCGGTAACTGCCAGAATAATTAAAACAGACATAAAAGAATCCAATTTACTATCTTCATTAGCTATTTTTTCATTAAAGTTATTTTCTTCAGTCATATACAACCCTCACTCTACCTATCTGTTTTCCTTCAAGAATCTTATCAATCTCGATTGGGAGCTCATCCAAAGAAATATCTTTAATATTTCTATCTATATTTTCCAGTTTCCAATCAGAAGAGAAATTATTCCAAACTTCATCTTTAACTTGTAATAAAGATTCTGCAGAGTCTATACCGAATAAAGATAATCCTCTAAGAATAAATGGAAATATGCTTGTATCTAGAGATAGACCCCCAACCATTCCGCAACATGCTATTGCTGCTCTTTGAGATGTTGAGCAAATAAGATTAGATAATATTTTTCCTCCAACCGCATCTATTCCTCCAGAATAAATAGGCTTTTGTAGCGGAGACAAGAGATCTACATCTAATTCATTTCTATCAATAACCTCAGCAGCTCCAAGATCTATCAAAAGGTCTTTTTCATTCATTTTCCCTGTTACTGCCGTAACTTCAAAACCAAGTTTACTGAAAAGCATAAGACTTATAATACCCACACCTCCAGTTACTCCAGTAACAAAAACTTTTCCATCATTTGGTTTAAGGCCATGTTGTATTAATTTTCTTAAACATAATCCTGCTGTTAAACCAGCAGTACCAAATGCCATAGCTTCTGAAAGTGAAAAGTTATTAGGTTTTTTGATAATCCATTCTTCTGGAACTTTAATAAATTCACCAAAACCTCCAGGGGTATTCATTCCCATGTCATATCCTGTAATTATTACTTCATCACCTTTTTTAAATTTTGTACTTGAAGTTTCCTCAACAATTCCAGCCGCATCAATTCCTGGTGTATGAGGATATTTTCTAGTAACACCTTTATTGCCAGAAGCAGAAAGAGCATCTTTATAATTTAGAGACGAATACTTCACTTTTATCAAAGTATTGTTATCTGGTAAAAAATCTAAATCATTCTCTTGGATGGAATTAATAAATTTTTTATTTTCCTCAGCAGTTACTAAAGCACGATATTTCATAATTTTTATTTTTTTCCTATTAAACCATATAGACATAATCTTAAGAAGTCTGCAATGGCTATCAACAGGTAATAATTTCAATGCACTAAAAAAAGACACTCTTTTATCAAATTTGATAAAAAAAGCTCTCAAATGAATCATTTAAAGTTTTTTTAAAAAAAAAATTGGGAAAATTACCGTTTTTTTCAACTTGTATAATTTTATTTTTTAAATTTAACCAATTAAGGAGAATTCATGAATATTTTAAAAAAAATTATTTTTAGTTTTACCCTTTCATTGAGTAGTTTAGTATTTGCTGACGTTTCTCTTTCAGGAAATGTTGGTCTTACTTCAGACTACATATGGAGAGGCATGACTCAAAATGAAGGTGATCCATCTATTAGTGGTGGCTTTGATCTAGAAGATGATAGTGGTTTTTACTTGGGTGTTTGGGCAGCGAACGTAACTGCAGATGACGATGATACTGTAGCTGGTTCAGGTTCATTAGAACTTGACGGATACTTAGGTTACTCGGGTTCGTTTAATGAAGATGCTGGATACGACATAGGATATATTGCATATACATATCCTGACTATGATGCTTGGGATTTCGAAGAGCTTTACATAACTTTTGACTTTTATGGTGTTTATGTAACTTATGCTGGTGGTATAGATACTGCAAATGATTATAGCGAAATTGGTTACAGTGTTGATGCCGGACCAGGTTCTTTCTCAATTTCTTATGGAGAATACGATAATACAGGATCTAACTATCTTATTGGATATGACTGGAGTGTAGGAGACTTTACATTAGGTTTCTATTACAGTGACTTTGATTCCGACGCTGGTGCTGCTAGCGATCAAGATGGTGGTTTCTTTACTATAAGTTACTAATTTAATTCCTCCCAGTTGCATACTGGGAGGTACCAAAAAACTGTATAAGATCTATATTCCCCTTTCTCTAGTGATTATATAGTTTACAAACCCCTTAAAAACAGTAATAGATTGAGGGGTTTGTTTGTTTTTTGTGTATAGATATGTAGATTTTTTTAAAAAAACTCTTTGAAGAAATGTCCTTTTAATGTTTAATGCGCTTATCTTTTATAAATTTATAATGGAGATGATATGAAAAGTATAAAAATTGCTTTAACAAGCATGTTTTTAATTTTAAGTTCTTATGCATCTGCTGTAGAAATTTCAAGTAATGTAGGCTTAAGTAGTGACTACATCTGGCGTGGAATGACTCAGACAAATGGAGACGTAGCTGTGAATGGGGGTTTTGACCTTTCAACAGATATGGGTTTCTACATTGGAACTTGGGCATCTAATGCCAGTGCAGGCTCTGCCTCTATGGAATTAGATATATACCTTGGTTTCTCTGGAGAAATGGCTGAAAATATGACCTATGATGTAGGCTATATTTCTGTGATCTATCCTGGAAATGATGCTCTTGACTTTGAAGAAGCTTATGTAGGGTTCAATATTTATGGCTTGAGTATTCTTTACTCAGACGGTCAAAATGATGATCCTTCTTATAGTGAAATTGGTTACTCAGTTGATGCAGGTCCTGGATCTTTCAATATCTCATATGGTGAATATGAAGATACTGGAGATAACACCTTAGTTGGCTATGATTGGGGTATTGGTGACTTTAGTCTTGGTTTTTATTACTTTGACTTTGAGGCACACAAAAACAATTCAACAGGAGTAGATGACGATGGTGCTTATGTATCTTTAAGCAGATCCTTCTAAGAACTTGAAAAAAAGTTAAAATTAAAGCCTCTCCTTTCGAGAGGCTTTTTTTTATGAAAAATATTTTTTTAAGCGTCTGTATATTTTTTTTATCTCTTTCAATTTATTCTGAAACGGAAATTGAATTCTCTTTAAATAGTGATTCAATTTGGAGAGGACTTACTCAAAATAATGGTGAGCCAACTCTTGGAGCTGAAATTAATTTTTCTCTTGATAATGGCTTTTACTCTGGAGCTTGGATAGAAAGTTGTTGCTCGGAAAATAATACTTATCCAAATAGAGAAATTGGTTATGTATTTGGATATCAAAAAGAAATAAATAAAAATTTGGATATATCTTTTAATTACGTTGGAACAAACTATCCTAATTCTAAAAATGATAATTATGATGAATTAGAGCTTAATTTTTCATTTTATGATTTTGGGATATCCTATTATAAAGGACTTGATAATTTTCCAGATTACTACGAAATCTCCTATAGTTATTATTTTTTAAATAACTCTTTTAACTTATCTTATGGAGATTTTGAATCATATGAAAATGACAGCTCTTCAAATGGTTCTAACTATTCTATCGGGGTAGATATCTTACAAAAAGATTTTACTTTAAGTTTTTTCTACTATTATTTTAATTCCAATGGATCTAGTAACTTAGATAAAGATGGGGCTGTATTCTCAATTTCTAAGAAGATATCTTTTTAAAAATTTTTTCGCTTCCATAAGGTATTAAAATAAAAGTAAGTATATTTTCTTCAATATTACTTAAATCTTTAATTTTTAATTTATTGCAGTATTGTTTGAGATTTTCTTTAAAGTCTTCAAACTTTTCTTTAAGTAAATCTGCTGGCCGTACGGTGATATTGTTTTTTTGTTCTAATGCTTTTTGAAATAAATTTGTGTTTATTTCTCCTGGAAGCTTTCCATAATAACCCAGAATAAGATCAATTATTTCTATAGATAATGTTTCATATCGTTCATTAAGAATATTAGAAAGAGCCTGTGCTCCTATGATTTGCGATGCTGGGGTTACTAATGGAACAAAGCCAACATCTTTTCGAACTTCATAAATCTCAGATACGACTTCATCAAGAAGCTCTTCCTTACCAAGGTTTTTTAATTGAGTTTCTAAATTAGATAGCATTCCTCCTGGTACTTGATTTATAAGCATTTGTAAGTCAACGCCTTTCATACTTCCTTCAAATTCTCTGTATTTATCTCTTATCGTTTTGAAATATTCTGAGATTTTTAACAAGTCATTCAAATTGATATCCACGTCAATATTTTTTTCATTAAGTAAGTAAATCATGGTCTCTGTAGCTGAATGTCCATAACCCATGCTCATTGATGAAATAGAGGTATCGATATTATCCACCCCTGCTTCAACTGCTCTCATATTTGTTAAATTAGACATGCCGGTTGTAGCATGAGTATGAAGATGAACTGGAATTGATATTTCTTTTTTTAATTTAGAAATTAAATCATAAGCAAATTCAGGGCTTAGAATTCCTGACATATCCTTTATGCATAGAGAATTACAATCTAAGTCCTCAATTTCTTTAGCTAAATCGACCCAAGTTTGAAGTGTGTGAACAGGNCTTNTNGTATAAGCNATTGTCCCNTGNGCATGNTTGCCGTTCTTTTTAACTATTTCNACNCTNTGTTTTATATTTCTNANATCATTNANNGCNTCAAANATTCTAAAAATATCAATTCCNTTAANAACAGACTTNTCAATAAATTTAGANACTATCTCNTCACTATAATGTTTGTAACCAACNAAATTTTGNCCNCTTAAAAGCATTTGTTGTTTTGTTTTTGGCATAGCTTTTTTNANNTCTCTCAATCTTTCCCANGGATCTTCATCNAAATANCGNACACAAGAATCAAAAATAGCCCCTCCCCANCTNTCAATAGANGANTANCCTATNTNNTCNANTTTAGAAGCAATNGGAATNATGTCTTCNANCTTTANACGAGTNGAAAGNAGAGATTGATTTCCNTCTCTAAGAACGACCTCAGTAATACCTACTTTTTTATTCATTGTTTGAAAAACTTTGTAANTGTTCAGACAAAAATTTACCAACGATACTTGGTAATNCATAAGTTAGATCATGATGACCATTTTCAACTACCTTATAATTGATATTTGGATAATCTGATTTCAAATAACTCAAACCATCGATAGGAACAATTTCATCTGCATCGCCCCAAATAACNGAAGNNTNNATNTTTTTCTTNCCNAATTCNTGANACATCTTTTGAGTATTAAATAAATTAAANTTNTTTGCNGTTGAAANNAGNGATCTNGTAAANCCTTCATACTTCATNTGCTCTNTNTAAACNNTATTTAATTCANNTTGNGATAACCTATTCTCATCCTCATCAGTTGAAAGTTTTATAGAGGAACTGCCGCCATACATTAGAGATGGAAACACAACAGAAATATATTTCGTGATAAATGGAATATTAAGAATCTTAAGATAAACATTTGATTGAGATTTTCTCTTAAACATATACCCTGCAGGAGCTAT
Source organism: Gammaproteobacteria bacterium (assembly GCA_002689405.1). Classification (GTDB taxonomy): domain Bacteria; phylum Pseudomonadota; class Gammaproteobacteria; order Magnimaribacterales; family AG-339-G14; genus MEDG-81. The sequence goes on from NZFZ01000049.1 coordinate 14,288, forward strand.
AAAATTAACGGACTCTACTTTATTTGGGTTTTCATTAGCAAAATGTCCCACAATAGGCCCNCCCATGGAATATCCTATGAGATGAACTTTTTGTTCTATTTTTAAGTAATTAANTAATTCCATAAGTGTTGAGATATAAAAANCCTTTGTATAATCAACTTTTGGTCTTGATGAAAATCCCCTCCCAAAATGATCGTAAGCTATTACGTCATACCCAGCACCAGTCAAATAAGGAACAATACCCTTCCAAACAATACTCGGGGTAGAAAAACCATGTACCAAAACAACAATCTGTCCTTTAGGATTATTCGAAGTAAATTCTTGATAAAAAATATTTCCATTTTTTAATTCTGCAAATTTTCCATACTCAGGTTTGATAATTCTTGATGGATTTTTTAACTTTATTGAAAAATAAATGTATGGAAGAAGGACGATAGCCAGAATAAAAAAAATAGAAAATAAAAAAAAATTCACCTATTCATCATAAATCCTAATATCATTTTTTTCTATATGAAAAATAGCTATCAAAAAGATCTTTTTATTGGTTTATCTCACAGGGGCAATTCCAAAAAATTTATAGAGAATAGCTTTGAAGCTTTTAATTCTGTCATTCAATTGGGTTATAAATACATAGAGACCGATTTAAGAATGACTTTAGATAATGAAGTTATAGCTTTCCACGATCCAGACTTAAAGAGATTATTCAATCTTGATTTGCAGGTAAAAGATCTTACGTTCAATGAAATAAATAATTTATTCAAAGAACAANATTCTAGCTTACTAACTCTTGAGGATGCTTTAAAGAAATTTCCTGAAATAAATTTCAATATTGATTTAAAAGTTTCAAAAGTAATACAAGACAGTATTAGAGTTGTTGCAGATTTGAATGCATTCGATAGGGTTTGCTTTGCTTCCTTTCATTCCAGTCATACTGAAAAAGTATTGCGACATAACCAAAAGGCAATTGTTTCAATGGGCATGAAAGATATAGCATTATTTAAGTTTTTTAAACTTAACTATAAAAATATAAAAATTATACAAATCCCTCTTAAATGGAAAGGAATCAAAGTATTAACAAGAAATTTAATTCAAAAAGCACATAAAAGTAACTTACTAGTTCATGNATGGACAATAAATGATAGAAAAACAATTAATAACTTAATAGATCTTGGAGTTAATGGAATTGTTACGGATGAGCCAGAACTTCTGATGGAAATAATGAAAGAAAGAGATTTAATCTCTAATTAAACTTGTTCTTGGTACATAGAACAAAATTAAAATTCCAGGAATGAATAGAATTAACAAACTAATAATTCCAGCTTTAGGGTTATTGAATATATATGCCATCCAACCTACTAAAGCAGGGCCAACCACAACAGCAGATTTTCCAATTAAATTATAAAAACCAAAAAACTCAGTTGCCTTTTCTTCAGGAATTAACCTACTGAATATTGTCCTACTTACAGATTGGACACCTCCTTGAACTAATCCAACAAGTCCTGCAAGAATGAAAAAGTCTGTAGCGCTTGTTATAAATAGGCTGTAAATACAAATAAAAATGTATATTAAAATTCCAACTACCAGCATATTAAATAATCCAAACTTTTCAGCTAAATACCCGTATGCAAAAGTTGCTGGAAACCCAATAAATTGAGTAAAAATCAAAGCAATTATTAATTTAGAAGAATCAAATCCTAAGTCTGTTCCATAAGCAACAGCCATTCTTACAATGGTATCTATAGCATCGATGTAAAACCAATATGCTATTAAAAATATCAATACAGGTTTNTATTTCTTAATTTCTTTAAATGTACTAAAAACTCTTAAAAAGGATTGTTTCAAAGGATTTTTAAAATCTGTAATCTCTTCAAATTTTTTTTGTTTAACAAATAAAAACAAAGGTATAGAAAATATAAACCACCAAACTGCAACGGATAGAAAAGAATACAAAATACCTTCAGTTTGAGAATTCAAATTAAAAAACGAAGGATATAAATACATAGAAACATTTATCAAAAATAAGATACCTCCTCCTAAGTATCCCAAGGCATATCCCATCGAAGAAACATAATTTCTATCATCATTAGATGAAACATCTATCAAAAGAGAATCATAAAAAATATTTGCACCAGAAAAACCAATAACGGATAAGCCAAAAATTATTAAACTCCATTGCCAAAATCCATAGGAAATAAAGAAAAGAATACTTGTTGAGATGATTCCCAACAAAGCAAAAATTGATAAGAAAAGCTTTTTCTTNTGGGATAAATCAGCAATTGCTCCTAATAGAGGAGCAATCAAAACAATGACAAGTCCTGCTACAGAACTAGCAGTNCCCAACAAAGCAGTAGATGTAGCATCGTCAAGATCGCCAGCCCAATAAGATTTAAAAAAAAGAGGAAAAAAACCTGCCAAAACAGTTGTAGCAAAAACAGAATTTGCCCAATCATAAAGAGACCAAGAAAATTTTTCTCTAAAGGTATATTTTTTTNTGACAATCATTCTTTTTCGGAGGGATTTTTCTGTATTATACCAGCATGAAAGATTCTGAAATCACCAAAAACTTANTCGTTTTTTTTCTTCTAATCGCTGGNTTGACATTTCTCCTTGGCCTTCTTGGATACTTCATTCAAGAATCNGATTTCAGGCAAGAAATAGAAGAAGAAAGTAGAGCTAGCTATCTAGAATCTAAATAGTCTCCAAGAGTTTCTCTCTCATAACATTAAGTGATTTGACCCAAGGTTGAGCCTGCTCTAATTGACCTGCTAAAGAAAACAATAAATTTTCGTTTCCGAAAGCAGCAGAAAACATAGACCCCACTGGAAGATTATCTTTTGTCCTAAACAAAGGAACTGACATTGAGGGTTGNCCAGACTGATTGAATATTCCTGTAAATGGAGAGTACTTAGTTAGTCTCTCAACATAAGTCTTCATATCTTTAGTGTTCATGTCTATGGTTCCAATTTTTATCGGAGGTGATGCTAAAACTGGAGACAAAAGTACATCATACTGATCAAACATTTTTTCTAATTCTTGCCCTAATCTATGATTAATTTTAATTGCATTTACATAATCACTAGCAGAAAAATTATTACCATTTTCTGCCATTTGAAGAGTAACGTTTTCAAAATATTCATTAGAAACTTCTCTGCCAGTTTGATCAGACTGCGATTTAACCGCATAAGATACATTAGAGGAGATAATTGTAATAATAGCTAAAGAAATTTCTTCCGAAGAAAAATTTATTTTTGTACTTTCAACTGAATGTCCNAATTTTTGGCATAAATCTATTGTNGAGTTCATTACTTCTTTAACATCTTCATCAACTGAAATACTTGAATCTTCTAAATAACCAATCTTTAGATTTCCTGGCTCGATATTTATTTGCTCTAAAAAGCTTTTTTCTTGATAGGCAGATCTATATGGAGCTCCCTTTTCATGCCCTGAAGTTACATCCAANAGAGCTGCAGAATCTCTAACGGAAACAGAAACACAATGAAAAATTGATTGCCCTCCCCACCCTTCAAGAGATACTGGACCTAAGGGTGTTCTGGCTCTTGTTGGTTTAAGTCCAAATAGTCCACAACAAGAAGCAGGAATTCTTATAGANCCTCCTCCATCACTAGCTTGAGCCATAGGAATTATCCCCGCAGCAACTGCAGATGAAGCTCCCCCGCTAGAACCTCCTGAGGATCTATCTAAATTCCAAGGATTTCTAGTTGGCCCATATAAAACTGGTTCTGTTGTAACAGTTAAGCCAAGTTCAGGTGAATTAGTTTTACCGAATATGTTTAATCCTGAGTTTAATGTCCTTTTAACCAACTCACTTGTGTGGTCTGCAGGAATATTTTCTAAAACTCTAGATCCTCCAGAGGTTACTGTTCCTTTTAAATAATTATTAAGATCTTTCAATAANAATGGAACACCATTAAATATTCCTGAATCGGTGTTNTTTTTTAAATTTTCTCTTGCCAACTCAAAATGTTTAATTGGAACAGCATTTAATTTAGGATCTAATTTTTCGGTCAAAGCTATAGCAACTTCTAGAAGCTCTATTGAAGATATTTGCTTCGTTCTTACCAACTCAGCTAATCCAAGAGCATCATAAGAAAAGTATTCTGAATTATTCATTATCTATCAAATAATATTTGTTCTGCGGAAGAGCTATCTCCGGTAAGCTTTCCATCTACTACAATAGGCTTACCATTGATGATTGTTCCTAAAACAGTGGAAGAAAATGTATGCCCGTCAAAAGGAGTCCAACCACATTTTGTTTTTTCAGTATCATTTGTCACAGGTGTTGTTCTNTCAAGGTCAAACATCATTAAGTCAGCCTTATAACCTTCTCTTACATATCCTCTGTCTTGAATGGAAAACCTGTCAGCTACCTTATGACTCATGTAAGAAATCACTTCTTCAAGGGAATAATATCCTTGCTTGTGAAGCTCTATCATCATGTGAAATGAGTGCTCAATTAAAGGTATGCCCGCTGGAGCTTTTCCGTAAGGAAGTTTTTTATCATCATAAGAGTGAGGGGCATGATCAGTAGCTACATAATCTATAAAACCATCCTTAAGAGCTTTTCTAAGGGCATTTCTGTCAGATACTTTTTTTATAGCAGGATTACAGACTATAAAATTACCTAATTTTTCATAATCACTTTCATCAAACCATAAATGATGCACACAAACTTCACAGGTTATTTTTTTATTTTTTAAATCAATATTTTCAAAAAGCTTAATTTCTTTTTCAGTAGTTAAATGAAGTACGTGCAAATCTGATGAATATTTTTTAGCTAAATCAATAACTTTAGATGATGATTTGTAACAACATAAATCGTCTCGAATGATAGGATGAAAACTTGCATCTAAAGTCTGATTTTGTGAATTAANTTTATCTGAATTATTTTTTATAGTTTCATTGTCTTCGCAATGAGTCACTATCGTTACTGGACAAAATTGAAAGATTTGCTCTAAAGCAAAATCATCTTCTACTAATAATGTTCCAGTGGAAGTTCCCATGAAAACTTTTAACCCACAAGTTTCTTTTGGGTTTAATTTTTTTATTTCCTCTAAATTTGTTTCTGTAGCTCCAAAATAATAAGAATAGTTAGTCCAAGATTTATTTGCTCCAAGTAAATTTCTTTCTCTTAATAAATCAATAGTAGTTGTATTGGGATCGACATTTGGCATATCAAAGGTAGAAGTAACACCTGAAAAGACNGCTGCCAATGATTCTGAACNTATGTCCCCTTTTTCAGTTAATCCTGGATCTCTAAAGTGGACNTGATCATCAATTATTCCGGGCGCTACGTATTTTCCTTCAAGGTCTATAGTTTTATTAGATTCAGAAGAAATTTGAGGAGCTATCTTTTCTATCCTATCGCCCTTAATTCCAATATCAACTGGATCTATGGAATCTTCGTTTACCAAATTGCAATTTTTTAAAATTAAAGAAAAGTTACTCATATTTATACTGACCTCACCATAATGGTTCCATAATTATTGCCTGAACCCGTTTCAAAACTAGATTTGATTTTGACTAAAACTTCTTCAACTAAAGATATCATTTTTTGACTATTTCCACAGATAATTAATATTGGACAGTCTTCTTGATTTAAATAAAGATAATTTTCTACTTCAATTTTGACATCTGCATGTTTGATTCCATGCAAATCAAGTGTATTAAACTTCATTTTTAAAAATAGAGATTTCCACACCATCTGGATGCGATTTTGAGTATTCTCTTTTGGCAGGAATAAATTTGCTTTTGTAGTTTGGAGATGATCTTACATAATCTAAGTAATCTTCTAGATTAAAAAGGATTACATTATCTGCAAAAATCCATGCATTACTTTTGATCAAATCATTTTCTTCTAAGGTCTTCAAATCCTTGAGATATANATCTTTCCAATGATCTATAAAAATAAAATCATATTTTTCTTTTAGACTTGGAATTACTTCGGTTGATTTACCGATAATCAATTTATGTTTAATTGATAATCCAGCAATTTCAATGTTTTCAGATGCAATTTTTGCGAATTTTTTATTTGATTCAATTGAAGTGAGCTTGGAATTATCATCTAAATTTTTAAGAATTCTAATTGTTGAGTACCCTAAATANACTCCTAATTCGAGTATGTTATTTGCCTGTGATTCTTTGATTGCGTTTTCTAATAAAAGGCCCTTTTCATCACCAATATTCATTAGAAATGTTTTTTTATAAGCATAATTATCAATTATGTTAAGAACGGAATTTGGATTATTAGGCTCAGCTTTTAACCTTACATTCATTAAAACTTCTTCTTCTTTTGGTTTCTTTAACTTTAATTTTGTAGATATGGATTCAAGTAATTCTTGAGCAATTAAGCTTAGTACTCCCAAAAAACTTCTTCTATTAATCCTAAGAGGCATAGAACTTTTTTTTCTTTCCGATTGATTGTTTTTCATTAACCTAAGATAATTTATTTCCGATTATGATTTTAAGCAAAATATTATTTAGGATAGCTCTTATTGGATTTCTTTCAATATCTATTTTTACCGAAGAGGATAATAAAAAAGAAGAAAAAGATGATGGACTTGAAGCTTTTCTAGAAGACTTAACGTACTTTGAAGGACTTATTGATGTTTATAGAAATGATGATGATGGAAAGGTTTATTTTTTAATAAAAAAAGATCAATTAGAAAAAGAATTTATTTATTTTGCTCACATTTTAGATGGAATTGTAGAAGCAGGAACCTGGAGAGGAAATTATTTAGATAATGGGATTATTAAATTCATAAAGTATTTTGATCAGATCAGAATTGATCGAGTAAATACCGCATATGTATTTGATGAAACAAATCCTTTGTCAAAATCAAAAAANGCAAATATATCTAATTCCTTAATCGATTCACTAAAAATTCAGAAAACGTCTGAAACAGAAGATAAATTTTTGATAGAAGTGACATCATTGTTACTAAGTGAGAAATTGTCCAAAATAACTGTTGCTCCATATAAAGAAGATCCCAAGGAAAGTTTTAAAATTGGTTCAATATCTAAGAATAAATCTAGTATAAATACGGTATTAAATTATCCTGAAAATACTGACTTTGAAATTAATTTTGTATTTTCAAATGCTTCTAATAAGCCTATTGAAAATCAAGATTCCAGAAATAATTCAATATCCCTCAGATATAGCTTTATTAGTTATCCTGAAAATAATTTTGAAACCCGAATAGAAGATCAAAGAATTGGTTTCTTTTCTGAAAGAAAAACTAACTTATCTTCAACCGATATTACGCCTTATGAAGATTTAATAAATAAATGGCATCTTGAAAAAAAAGATAAAGATAATGAAAAATCCGTTCCAATTAAGCCTATTACTTTCTGGATAGAAAATACCACCCCTTATGAGCTAAGACCACTAATAAAAAATGCAGTTTTAGCTTGGAATATTGCCTTTGAAGAAGCAGGCTTCATTGATGCAATAGAAGTAAAAATTCAANCCGATGATGCAGATTGGTCCGCAGGTGATATCAGGTATAACGTTCTTCGATGGACTTCATCTCCTAACCCTCCTTTTGGTGGATATGGTCCNAGTTTTACGAACCCTAGAACTGGAGAAATTCTAGGAGCAGATATTATGCTTGAATGGATATATCTAACAAATAGAGTGAGATATTCTGAAATTTTTGAAAATCAGGAAATTCGTGAAAATGATTTCTGTCATAATTCTTTGATAAAACAAGAAAATAGAGTATTTGGAAAATTAGCCACTGAAGCTTTAAATTTAAATGAAAACGAAATAAGTAGATTATATGAGGAGGACTTGTACCAGTTAATATTGCATGAAGTTGGTCATACCTTGGGTTTAAATCATAATTTTGCTGCTTCCACACTTCATAATAATTCTGATGTGCATAATCCTGAAATTACTTACAAGGAAGGTTTAAGCTCTTCTGTGATGGACTACCACGCTCTAAATATTGCCCCTTTAGGTGTTGAGCAAGGGCAATATGCAGATGTAAAACCAGGTAAATACGATATCTTAGCTATTAAATACGGATATACGCCAAAACTTTCAAAAAAAGATTTAAACAACATGCTTAAGAAATATTCTTCTGATGAATATTTATTTGGAAACGATGGAGATGATATNAGATCTCCTGGAAAAGGTATTGACCCAAGAATTAATACAGGAGACATGACAAATGATCCTGTTGAATATGCTAAAGGTAGAATTATTTTGTCACAAAATTTAATACCAACTCTTTATGAAACTTTAAAATCAAAATCAGATAGTTGGGAAAGTATTTATCAAGGTTATAGGATTTTATTAAGACAAATTCACACATCTGCAGAAATAATTTCACGTCAAATAGGAGGAGTTTACGTAAGCAGAGGTTTTATGTCAGATAAAGACCAGAATCCCTATGAAGTTGTGCCGTATGAAACTCAGAAAGAATCAATAGAAATTCTTTCAGAATTTTATTTTGATAGCGATAAATTTTACCTACCTATGGATGTTGTGAATAAGATGCAAAGAGAAAGAAGGAGTTTTGATTTTTTTGGTAAAACTGAAGATCCAAAAATCCACAATATGATCCTAAANGGACAAAAAAAGGTATTGAAACACTTTACAAATTCTAGAGTCCTAAAAAGACTAACTGATTCATCATTGTATGGAAACAAATATCTACCAAATGAATTAATTAGAGATTTAACATCGTCCATTTTCAATGAAAGTAAATCAAGAAAATTAAATGGCATAGATCAAAATCTTCAAAACTATTATCTTAAGAGATTGATAATGATTTTTAAGAGCGGAAGCTTTGATTCACCCTCAATATCTGCAAGCTTGGCATCTTTAGAGAAAATAAAAGCTTACACTTTTTCATCTTCTCATGACGAAGCTACGGAAAATCATAAGAAGTTAGTAAGGTGGAAGATAGAAAATCTACTCAAAAATTAACTGAAAATTACAGTTTTTGACTTATTAATAAAAATTCTTCTTTCTATGTGATACTTCACGGCTCTAGCTAGAGTGATAGATTCAAGGTCTCTACCTATCAATTCAAGATCTTTTGGTGTTTTAGCATGGTCTACCCTTTCTACGCTTTGATCAATTATCGGGCCTTCATCTAAGTCGGACGATACATAATGAGCTGTTGCACCTAAAATCTTAACTCCTTTTTCATAAGCTTGATGATATGGTTTTGCACCTTTAAAACTTGGCAGAAATGAATGATGGATATTAATTATTTTTCCATAAAAATCTTTACACATTTTGTCAGATAAGATTTGCATGTACCTAGCAAGGATCATTAAGTCTATATCTAAATCTTTAATAATTTTTCTTGTTTCCTGTTCTGACCTATTTTTATTATTTTTATTAACAGGAATATAAAAAAAAGGAATATCATGCCAGTTTGCAATTTTTTCATGATCTTTATGATTGGAAATAATACAAGAAACATTCATAGGTAAAATTCCAGAATNAACTCTGTACATCAAATCTTGAAGNCAATGTCCATATTTAGAAACAAATATTGCAGTATTAGGTTTGTAATGAGCTTCTTTAATAGACCATTTNATTTTTAAGCTTTTACATTCCGATTCAAAAAAATTTGAAAATTGTTTTATATCAAGTGATTTTTTTGAATAAACTAATTTTGCTCTCATAAAGAAAACCTTATTTTCTNGATCTCCATAGTGAGCAGAATCTAAAATAAAAAGATTAGCTTTGTTTAGAGTAGAAGAAACTTTTGCAACAATGCCATATTTATCAGGACATTGAACCCTTAGTATAAATTCATTAGACATTATGGTGTACAAAGATAATTAAATTTNACCGAAAAACCTTCNTTNGAACGAGCATAAAGTCCGATTGTGCTTTTATTAGTAGAAAAAGATAAGCCCATGTCTGCATTCCAGCAAAGATCAATAATCTTAGTAAGACCAAGTCTTAAATTGAGTGCCTTATCAGATCTTAAACCAAGAAAAGGATCCTTTTGTTCATAATCTTTGTAGGAATATCCAACATTTGTAGTTGCAAAAGTTGTCGAGTTCAAAGCTTGTCTTGTACTAACATCAAAAGATCTTTTTATATAAGTTTCAATAGGAGACGTTGCATAAAAATGTTCATAGTTTGTTTTATAACTNAANAATATNCCNCTTTTAGGAAAAATAACACTTCTACTCAATCCNACTCCGATAAANTCTCCNNTTTTATTNTGAGATCCNAGAAANTCTCTTTCGTCTAAATATACATTTAAGCCNAAAGTACCTGAATCCATTANTGTAGCTTTCCAATCTACATCNACCCTATGAGATCGAAGTAATTCGGAACCTTGTAAAAATACNTTAAAAGCNGTTAANGANGGAGTNAANGATTGATTNGTTAATNTTAATTTNTCATCATCNAGCATATTAAATTTTCTATTTACAGAGAATACTCCAGTTGATGAATCAAAATTTGAAAAATCTCGATAAACCTGTCTCGATAGAGAAACCACATAATTAATCGTATCTCCTCTGGGATGTCTTAAGTCTTGAGTAATTTGCGTCGAAAAGGCTGCAGTGTAATAGGCATCGGACTTAGGTTTGTTTGATATATTTAGATCAATCGCTCCTAAATCTCCTACTATAGTTACCACATCTGTATCTAATCCAGCATTAGCATTGCTCGACATCCCTGCTCCTATGGAAACTACAGACTGTGTTTTAAATAACCTAGTTTCATTATCAATTTGTTCAAGAAAAACGTCTACTTTCTCTTTAACTTCTTGAGGCGGATCATAATTTTCAACATCATCTAAATATCTTTTTGCTGAAGCATATGCTCCTAATCTAAAATACAAAACTCCAAGTTCTAGCTTAATTCGAGGCAAGTCAGGCTTATAAATTAACATTTGCTCGAAAACTCCTATTGCTGCCTCTAAATCTCCAACTAGAATTGATAAGTTTGCATAATTAAAAAGATTCTCAAGATTTGTTGGGTCATCAATTATTGAATCAAAAACCTTTTGCCTCTCTATTTGAGTTGCTCTTAACTTTTCGGGATCTGTAATAGATGGTGGTACATTTTGCGCTATAAGATTTATACTTAGACAAAAGCATAAAAATAATATGAATCTTCTTGTTAAAGATGCTGATGTTTTCATTAGTAAAACCCTTTCGAAACGAATTATATTAAAAATAAAGGTAATATTGGGTAATATTTTTTTAAAGACAGAATGAATTTTTCAAAAATAGGAAGATATTTATTAATACCTTTTGCAGTCTTTGTGAGTTTTATTCCTATTTTTGACCCTTTAAATGTTTTTTCAAGTTTAAGAAATACTGCTTTTGATTTATTTCAAAATATCTCTCCGAGAGAATCAATATCTTCAGATGCTGTAATAGTTTTAGATATTGATGAAAAATCTCTTTCAGAGATAGGGCAATGGCCCTGGCCAAGAAGTGTTCTTGCGAATTTAGTTAATAAAACCTATCTCTCAGCTTCTCTAGGATTTGATATTGTTTTTGCCGAATTCGACAGAACAGGCTCAAATGAATTAAAAAAACAGTATAAAAATAATACCTCTCTCATAGAAATTCTAAATGAAGTTCCAGATAATGATGATATTTTTGCAAATTCTATTAAAAATCATGGAACGGTAGTCCTTGGAGCAATACCGAGCAATACAATAAATAGTAATTTTCTAATGAAATTTGGTCTTATCGAGCAAGGAGATGATCCAAGAAAATTTTTACAAAAGTACTCTGGAATACAAACTAATTTACAAAATCTAGATGATTCTGCAACTGGAATTGGAAGTATGAGCATTGGTAATAATGACTCAATTATCAGGAGACTTCCTCTGTTTGAAAATATAAATGGAAATCTTGTTCCATCTTTATCTTTAGAAATCTTAAGGGTTGCTATAGGGGCAAGTACTTTTCAAATAAAATCTTCAAATGCTTCAGGAGAAAGTGCTTTAGGAGAAGAAACAGGTATAAATCATGTTAAATTAGGAAATTTAATCATCCCAACTAACGAAGATGGATCTGCTTGGATTCATTATTCAAATAAGCCTGTTAAAACTATCCCCATATGGGAGGTACTTAGTCCTAAGTACTCTCAAGAAGACTTTGAAGGAAAGATTTTAATTGTTGGTACTAGTGCTCCAGGATTGTTTGATTTGAGATCAACGCCAATTGAAAATAATGTTCCAGGAGTAAATATAATTGCAAATTTAACAGATCAAATTCTTTCGGGTCAATTTCTAAAGAGACCTGATTGGATATTTGGTATGGAAGTAATAACCGGATTGTTTTTGGCACTACTTATCACTTTTTTTATTCAATATTTAGGTCCAATAGGAGGTTTATTTGTATTTGTCTTAGGAAATGGTATTTCCTCTTTTGGTAGTTTTTATATTTTTAGCTCTTATAGCTATTTAGTCGATCCAATATCTCCTCTTGTAATATGTCTTATTTGCTACTTAGTCATAACGTTTTTTAATTTTCTTTTTACGGAATTAGAAAGAAGTAAGGTAAGAAACGCATTTTCTCAATATATGTCACCTGTAATGGTTGAGAAATTAGCTCAATCAAGCGAATCTCTTAAGCTTGGCGGGGAAAGAAAAGAAATGACCTTTCTTTTTTCAGACATTAGAGGATTTACTTCTATTTCTGAAAAATATAAAGGCGATCCAGAAGCTTTAACTGATTTGATTAATAATCTATTAACTGTTTTATCCAATGAAATATTAAATAATCAAGGAACCATAGATAAATATATGGGAGATTGTATTATGGCTTTTTGGAATGCGCCCTCTGAAGATCCAGAACACAGAGAAAAATCAATAGATGCTGCTTTTGCAATGAGCAAAGCTTTAGAAAAATTAAACAAAGATCTAAAAAGATCTGATGAAGATAAATTATCTGTAGGTATTGGAATCAACACAGGTGAATGTATTGTTGGAAATATGGGATCTGATAAAAGATTTGACTATACAGTGCTTGGAGATGCGGTTAATTTAGCTTCTCGTCTAGAAGGTCAATCTGGCAATTATGGGATGCAGATTATTCTGGGTGAAGGATCTATTCAAGGTCTTTCCAAAGATAAATATTCTGTATGCGAGCTTGATTTGATAGCGGTGAAAGGAAAATCAGAGCCTGTAACAATCTATACGGTGTTTAATAGAGAGGACTCCGAGATTGCAGATGAAGATTTTTTACTAGAACATCAAGATTTTTTAAAGAATTACAGAAGTCAAAATTGGTCAAAAGCTAAAGAACATGTTGATAAATACAGGTTTTCTAAAACTGAATTTACTTTATACTACACGCTATTTTTAGAAAGGATAGATGAATTATCAAAACAAACCTTGCCAAAAGACTGGCCTGGAGTATTTATTGCAAAAACAAAGTAAATTTTTTTTAATATTTGCTTTATTTTTATCTTCTTTCATCTATTCAGAGGCAATAGTAAATGTTGAAGACCTAAGAAGAGATGGAGAAAAAGGCTTTTTTGCTAACATCTCAGGATCACTAAGTTTTTCAAGAGGAAATAGAAATAGAGATAGTTTTTCGCTTCAATCTTCTTTAGATTACAACGTAGAAGATTTAGAAACTTTTTTTGTTGTTAAGAGATCGCAAAAAAAAATAAATCAAAAAAATTATGATTCTGCAACATTGGCTCATTTAAGACTTAATTTTTTATTTGATAAAGACCCTAGTTTAGAAACATATATCCAATATACAAAGAATCCATTTAGAAAATTCAACAAGAGAGAATTGATTGGATTAGGCGCAAGATTTAATTTGGAAAATAATTTTAAAGTAGGTACTGGAGTTATGAATGAAGACGAAGAGGATTTGTTAGGAATTACTGATAATACTTTGAGGCTATCTACTTATTTTCACAGTGAATTTTTAATTGATGAAAATATTGTGTTTGATTTATCAGCTTTTGTGCAGCCTGCTTTGAGTTCTTTAAGCGATTACAAGGCAACTTTAATTGGTCAATTTGACTTTCATGTAAATGAAAATTTTAAAATTTCTCTTCAATACAATACTTTTTATGACTCAAAACCTCCTTCAAATGCTGTAAAAAAAGAAGAAGGATTTGCTACAGTATTTTCGTATAATTTCAATTAATAATTATGAATGGTTTTTTTAATTTAATACTTGACGTTTGGAATCAAGATTTCCTAGGTATCTCAATTGGTAATGTAGTGATTTCCTTGATCATTATAGTTTCCTCTTTGATTTTGAGAGCTTTAATTATTTCTAGAGTTTTTAAATTTTTAGAAAATCTAGCTAAAGAAACTGAAACAGAAGCCGATGATATTCTTCTAGAAACTCTTGAAAAACCCATTGGTAATGTCCCATTAGCTTTGGGGCTTTATTTAATTATTGAACTCCTGCCCTTATCAGGTATTGCAGATGTTTTTCTAACTAATTCAGTCAAAGCTTTAATCGCCTATACAATATTTAGCGTTCTTACTAAGGCAATAGGTCCAATATTTGAACTTCTTGCAATTAAATCTTGGGTAACTGCAGCTTTATCAATGTGGTTGGAAAGATTCACAAGAGTTTTAATATGGATTTTAGCAATCGCAATTATTTTGGATATTTTTGGAGTTGAAATAGGCCCGATTATTGCAGGATTAGGACTGTTTTCTGTTGCCGTAGCATTAGGAGCTCAAGATTTATTCAAAAATCTTATCTCTGGGATACTTATTATTGCCGAAAATAGATTCCAACCTGGAGATAGAATTGAAGTCGATGGCAAGTTACACGGAATAGTTGAAACTATTGGCTTTAGATCAACAATGATCAGGCTTTTTAATACTTCGCCTATGATAATTCCAAATAAAGATTTATCAGATGTCAATGTAACTAATCACGGAGAACTCAGGTATAGAAGAATTAAATGGCAAATTAATTTATTGTATTCAACATCGGTAGATCAATTAAAATCTATTTGTGATCAGATCGGTGTCTATATTAAAAATGACAAAGAAGGATTTGCAATCAATCCTGGACAAGAATCTTTTGCTAAAGCAGTAGAGTTTGGAGCAAGTTCAATTGATGTTGAAATCCTGTGTTATTCAGCTGAAAGAGATTATTCTCACTATACGGACTTAAAGCAAAAGCTAGTTCACAAAGTAATGGAAATTGTTAGAGAAAACGGTTCTGACTTTGCCTTCCCATCTAGATCAGTTTATGTAGAGTCTAGCCACGAAATAGAATCTTAAGTTATCCAGTTCTATCTGCAGCACTTCGCTTTAAATCTTCAAATAAAGCTGGATATTCTTCTAATAATTCATCTAAAGATTCTTTAGAAAGTTTTAATAGCTTAGCTTCCTCTAAAACTGAAATAGTTGCATTTCTTTCAGCTTGGCTTATGAGGCCAGTTTCTCCGAAATAATCGCCAGAGCCCAAAACAACGGGAGTTTCAATTTCAACCTGTACACTTCCAAATTCAATTATATAAAGGGCATCTGCAATATCGCCCTTTTTAAAAATAACTTGTTTTGCCGGCAAAACAAGTGGTTCCAGTTTTGAATTAATTTTAGTAATCGCTCCTATTGGAAGGTTTGAAAATAAATTTATTTCAGTAATAGCTTCTAGAGAAACTAAAAAATTTCTTTTTTGAATATCTTCATAATATGCTGAAGCTAGAATTGCTGCAGGTAAAGCAAACATTGCAATACCTAAAAACATAGCAAAACTAGAGATAAGTTTACCTAGATCAGAGACAGGTGTTACATCACCATAACCAACTGTAGTTAGAGTAGCAATTCCATACCACATTGAATCTAATATATTTCCAAAAGCCTCTGGCTGAAGATCCTTCTCAAGAAAATGAATGACTACGGAAAAAATTAAAAGAAGAGAAAACACAACGATCTGAGTTCCTAAAATAGAAAGTCTTTGTTTCCAAATTGTTTTTAATAATGTGTTTGTTGGAAGTAATACTCTTAGTTGGCTAAAAATAGAATAGGCTCTAAAAATTCTAAAGATTCTTAAATCAAAAACACTAATAAACAGGTAGTTAAAGATAACAATAATATCTATTAGAAGTAAGGTAGAAAATTTTCTCTCTTTAAAAATTCTAAAAATGACTTCAAATACAAAAATACCAAACGAAAATAAAATAAAGTTTTCGGATAAAGTTAATAAATTATCGGATAATGAATATCCAGAAATGAGTATTTGATGGATGACATTTAGAATAATTAAATACCCAATGAAATCATCAAAATACTTTTCAAAAACTTTCATATTGGGGATTGATTCTATTAGAAAATTTACATAGAGTGAAATTTATATGTAAATTATATGTTAAGTATGGGAGAAAACATTGTTTGAGATATATAAAGACAAATCAAAAAAATTTAGATTTAGATTAAAAGCTAAAAATGGTGAAATTATATGTGCCAGCCAGGCTTACACTACTAAAAGCGCATGCACAAAAGGTGCAAAATCTCTAATATTAAATTCCAAAAAGAAAAAGTCCTTTAAAGTTTTAAAAAACAAAGCAGGAAGTTTTTTCTTTAATGTTATCGCAGGAAACAATAAGGTAATAGCTACTAGCCAAGGATATAAATCTGAAAGTTCNCTAAATAANGGGATTGAAAGCGTTCAAAAAAACGCGNCTAAAAAAAACTTNTCTTAAAATTAACCCCANNAAAANATTATTGCGGGAACNCTTATTAANATGATAAGNATTTCTAAGGGTAATCCTACTTTCCAATAATCACCAAATTTATAGTTTCCAGGAGCCATAACNAATGTGTTGCATTGNTGGCCTATNGGCGAGAGNAATGCGCAACTTGCACCAATAGCNACTGACATTAAGAAAGGNTCAATTGGTTGATNAATCTTATCNGCAAGNGATACAGCTANAGGNGCCATAATCACTGCTGTTGCAGCATTATTTATAATATCTGATAANAACATNGTAATNATCATTATCANAACTACNANCCATANATAATCCACAGNNGANGANAGNCCTGCTAAATAGGAAGANACAGNNTCAGTAATNCCATAGGAAATNAAAGTNTTTCCNATTGGAATCATTGCTGCTAATAAAATAACAACAGGCCAATCTATATGNCTATANACACCCTCCCCNGTCAATAANNTTGNNCTTACAAANCCTATAACNCANATTAAAAANGCTACNACGATAGGNACATAGTTNAANATCACCAANANCAAACAAATNGCAAATAATCCNAATGCTATAAATATTTTNGNTGGATCTCTTGCAACATCNAATTCTCTTTGCCACAANGGCATTAAGCCAGCTAGCTCAAGTTTTTCTGAAATATTATTTTTTTCACCTCTATTNGCAATTANCAAAACATCNCCTACCTTAAAAATTTCATTTGATANTCTAAATCTAAATTTTAAACCTCTACGCCATAANCCAAGCAAAGATAATTCTNNNCCAATNAGNCGCTTNAANTANTGATATTTTCGTCCAATCAANCTTGATTTAGGNACAATAATNGCTTCGATNCCNCCNAGATCNTCNATAGAGGTAAGATCATTTTCAGAATCAATNTCTAAACCAAATTCTTGTTGAATATCTGCAACCATATCAGGATTTATTTTCANAATAAGAATTTGGCCTTCATNNAGTTTTTGGTTGCCATGTATTTCTATTTTCTTTCCNTTNTCATCNATTTGNCCCATNAANGCNGTATCTGTATCCAATTCTTGNCGAAAATCNAANGCTCTTTTNTCAATNAGCTTNCTATTTTCAGTAATAACCATTTCTACAAGATAATCTTCAAGTTCTATTAATGGATTATTNTCTGAATTTATTGGTCTTTGTTTGATTAANCTCCANCCAATAAGAGCAATAAATAAAATTCCTAANATNCTTACTGGAATTCCTGCAAAAGAAAANTCAAAAAANGCAAAATNTTTATCTNNNAAATCNTTTCTAAATTCAGAAATGATTATATTGGGNGGAGTNCCGATTTTTGTATTCATTCCNCCTAGAATAGAAGCAAANGANAGNGGAATTAAAAATTTTGANGGATTCCANTTCATCTTTTGACAGATNCCTAANGTNATTGGNAGAAGCATTGCCATAGCNCCAATGTTNTTCATNAAAGATGANAGAATTGCNGCAAAAAAAGTTATAGAAATCATAAATTGAATTTCANTNTTAGCATAAGCTTGCANTTNCCTGCCTATGACNGAAATAAANCCTGANNTTTCTAAACCCTTNCTAATCAATAGNACNAAGGCAACNGTAATTACNGCAGGATGAGAAAAACCTTNAAAAGCNTCTTCAGGNTGAATATANCCAAGTAAAACAAAAACNGATAAAANTCCTAAGGAAATAGCATCGTAGCGCCATCTACCCCAAATAAAAANNCCAACCATTAGGATTANNAGACCTAATATGATTATCTGATCAAACATTTANTTAAANAAAGAGGGAATTAANGCAGGAGTTTTCTTCATNTACTCCTCGTAGTCTGGTCTTCTTTCNAAACTTCTATTATCCATCATTGGTATNGANGCAAAAATAAACATNGCAAACATNGANAAAGGACANATAATNAGCCANAAATTATCTAAAGACTGAGATAAAGAGAAACCNAATAAACCNAACCAAAANAAAATCTCTCCTAAATAATTTGGGTGNCGACTNTATTTCCATAGTCCTTTATTCATAGTTAANGAAGCATTNCTCTCGTCNGCTTTAAATGAGTGCATTTGTTCGTCNGAAACATGTTCNANNAGAACAGCTANGATTGTNAAAATACAAAAAAACCAATCCACAAAAGATACTGGCTGGTCGTTTATNGTGATTGCAAAATATAANGGGAACAAACAAATATTTACCATTAAAGTTGGAAANAGATGTATTCCAAAAAAATTAATAAATAATTTAAATCGTCCAAAAGTTTGGTAAAGATTAATATAGCGGAAATCTTCTTTTTCTAAACCCGGCCAAGTTTTTAACCAATTCCAAGTTAAACGAATTACATAATAAGTTACAGGGATGCCTATCAAAAGGAATCTTAATTTAGAAGACTCATCAACCTCAGGATAAATTATCAAATATATGAATATTGGAAGTGGAATTACAGACCAAAATGGATCATATAAACTTGAATTTTTATAAATTACGCTGAAAATAAATATTACTAATGTTGCTACTGTATGGGCTAGAAGGATATCAAACCAAAGATGGCCTAAATCAAAATATACTAAAGAAAGATAACCAAATAATATTGAGAAAAAATAAGCAAAAAAACACACAATCAAACTTTTTGTATACATTAGATTTATTTTTTTGGAGTAAAACTTACGGGTAATTCCTGAATTGCGTTTACAAAGTTATTGGGGGTGTAAACTATATCTCCTGATTGTGTCATGTCTGGAAATCTTTCAAAGATCTTTTCGTAAACCACTTCAAGTTGCATGTTAGCAGTATGTTTNCCTAAACAGAGATGTCTNCCGTACCCAAAGGATAAGTGTTTTTTTGCATTTTCTCTTCTGATGTCATACTTNTCGGGATTCTCAAAAATTTCAGGATCTCTATTTGCCGCTCCATACCATAAAGATATTTTCTCATTCGGTCCTATCTTTTGATTGCCTATCTGAGTATCGACCTTGGTAGTTCTCCTCATGTAAGAAACAGGGTTNGCCACTCTAATTGATTCATGAACCATATTGGGAATCAAAGAACGATCGTTTAATACTAATTCTTTTTGATCTTGATTTTCTGAAAGTAAATTCATTGTACCGCTGATTGAGTTTCTTGTTGTATCGTTTCCTGCAAAAATTATTAATAACCAAGACCCGTCTAAATATTCATTTGGAAGTTTTTTTCCATCTATTTCAATATTTGCAATTACAGAAAGCAAATCATCTTTTGGAGATTTTCGTCTCTCCTCTAAAACATATCTGCCATAAGAAAACATCTCATTAATCATATTTGTAAACATTTCGATCATTGCTGGATCTGGTGCTGCTTGACTTTGCTCTTCAGATAGAGAGATGTCATTATTCTGAACTGCTTGAGTGGNGGCTATCAGTTGTGCCATTTCTAAAAATTTCATCCATTCGATAATTTTTGGACGGTCTGGTTCTGGCACTCCTAACATCTCGCATAAAGTGAACATAGGCAATTCAGCGGAAACGCTTTCTACTAAATTACAGCTTCCAAGAGGGGCTATTGCATCTAGTAATTGGTCAACTTTTATTTCAACCTTTTTTCTTAAATTGTTTACATACTTTGGATTAAAAAAAGCCATATGTGGATTTCTCATGTTCAAATGCAACAAACCATCCAAGCTCAACATATGATCCATCGTAGATCTATAAAGTGGAGTATCATCCATAGAAGTGAATCCATGTGTAAGGGTAGTACCACCTGCAAGTTGAGAAGAGAATATTTCCTGGTTTTTTGAAACAAATTCTATATCTTTGTATTTGGTTAAAACCCAAAAACCCGGTTCTGAATCTTCTGGCCCTGTCTTATGAAAATAAACAGGCGCTTGCTTTCTCAACTCTGCAAATTTTTCATATGGCTGCCCTTTTGTAAACATAAAAAGATCTGTTAAATCGAAATCTCGTTCGAAAGAATAAATTTCCTTATATTTGGGAGAATTAATTTCTACAAAAGGTTGCGAATCGCTGTTTAATTTTAATGACATATTTTTATTTTACTTAATTTTTATTTAAATGGCGCGCCCGGAAGGATTCGAACCTCCGACACCCTAGTTCGTAGCCAGGTGCTCTATCCAACTGAGCTACGGGCGCTTTTTTAACTCTCTTCAATTACTTTGGCGTGGATTTCTCCTCGATGGACCGAAACTGCTTTAGGAGCATTTATTCCTAAACGGACTTGTCCTCCTTTAATTTCTAAAACTGTTACTTCCACATTATCNCCAATAACAAGAGTTTGATCTCTTCTTCGACTTAAAACTAACAAACTATTTCCCCCTTTTAATAAGATAGCAAAAAAACCTNTCTTGCTAAAGGATTTTAATTAAATATCTAATCCGTAAGGAGGTGCCTTTGAAATTTTAGGATTTAACAAATAAGTTTTAGTTCTGAGATAATCAGCTAGTTCTTGATTTGATAAATCTGTTTCAATGTTTGAATATTTAAATGGTTCTCCAACAATAAACTTGAAATCACTTCCTATACGCCTTTTTACTTCATGAAATAGTAATGAAGCTCTATACATGTCCCCAAGATGGCTCGCTAATTGAAACTTTATGGAATTGCATCCATAAAAATAAATAGGAACGATTGTTGGATCAGTTTGCTTGATAAGCCTTGAAGTAAATTTTTTCCACTCTGGATCAAAAGCCATTTTTGTATTTTCATAAAATTTAGCAGTGGTAGATACAGTTCCTGAGGGGAATATTACTATGGATCCTCCATTAGCAAGATGTTCTCTTGATTTTTTTCTGGTTTCAAGATTTGTCAACAAGGCTTGCTTATCTCCGGTAAAGTCTATTGGTAATAAATACTCTTTTGTTTCCGGCGCTCTTAACAAGAGTGAATGTGTTAATACCTTAAAATCATCTCTATATTTTGAAACAAAATAACTGATTACCAATCCATCCAAAACTCCATAGGGATGATTTGCGACAAAGATAGTCGGACCGTCCTTGGGAATATTTATATTGGTATTGAAGTCTAATTTTAATTTTAGCTGATCTAAACACCCGTGCCAAAAACTATCCCAATTATTGGGGTTTTCTTGATATTCTCTATAAAGTTTATATAAAGCAGGCTGACCAGCCAAAGATTCAATAGTTCTTATGATTAACTTACGATACCAAGGATCATCTGGATCCGCATAACTAAAATATTTTGACTCAATGTATTCCATTTAATTTTTTTTTTGGCGGAGAGAAAGGGATTCGAACCCTTGAAGGAGTTGCCCCCTTACCCGCTTTCCAAGCGAGCGCATTCGACCACTCTGCCATCTCTCCATTACATTTGATTTTAAAGCTAGCAATTCTATCTCCATGAAAGTAAAAAGGTCGTAAAAAATTANTTTCTTATNCCATAACCCTTTTTAAGCAAATACCAAGCAAGTGTAAAAAAGATTAATATAAAAAAGGTTATCATCATCAATGCAGATTGAACATTAATATCAGATACACCTATCATTCCATATCTAAATGCGTTGACCATATAGAGCAAAGGGTTTGCCTTTGAGACAATTTGCCAAGTATTTGATAAAAGATCTACAGAATAAAAAACTCCACCTAAATAAATCAAAGGAGTAAGGATGAATGTTGGTACGATATTTATATCGTCAAAATTATCTGCAAATAAAGCATTCAAAAAACCAGCTATAGAAAACAAACAGGCAGTCATTACNACAACAAGAAGTGTAAGGGGAATGTTTTGAACGGTTATATCTGTAAATATTAAAGATGTAAGCAATACAAGAAAGCCTACAATAATTCCCCTAACTACACCNCCCAGAACAAATCCAATTAGAATCAAATAAGTGGGCATAGGAGAGACAAGTAATTCTTCAATACTTCTTTGAAACTTCACACCAAAAAAAGATGAGACTACATTTGAATAGGCATTTGTAATAACTGCCAACATTACTAATCCTGGCGCCATGAATTGCATATAATCAAACCCTGACATTTTACCTATTCTTTCGCCAATAAAAGTACCAAATATTAAAAAATATAATATCGTTGTCAGTACCGAAGGAATCAAAGTCTGACTCCAAATTCTAAAAAATCTTAGAACTTCTTTTCTTAAAAGAATGAATAAAGCTCTTAATTGTTCNTTAACGGTCATTATTNGTAAGTTTTAGAAATAATTCTTCAAGTCTATTAGTTTCATTTCTCATACTTAAAATTTCTATCCCCTCTTGGTCAAAAAAATCAAATATTGAGTTTAAATTAGTCCCTTTGTTTGCTTGGACAGAAAAAGTGGCATCGTCTATTTTTTTTATATCAAAATTTTCTGAAGAAAGATTTTTGCTTGTTTTTTCTTTAAGATCAAAAACAAAGGTTTCTATTTCTATTTCTCTAAGAAAAGAATTCATATCTGAATTTCTAACAATCTTTCCACGATCAATAATGGATATGTTTTTACAAAGTCTTTCTGCTTCCTCAAGATAATGAGTTGTAAGAATTATAGTAGTTCCTTTTTTATTTATTTCTATTAAAAACTCCCACAAGGATCTCCTTAATTCTGTATCTACACCCGCAGTCGGTTCATCTAATATAAGAAGGTCAGGATTATTAACCAGAGCTTTTGCAACCATTAATCTTCTTTTCATTCCCCCAGATAAATTCCTTCCTTGCTCATTCCTTTTGTCCCATAGATCTAATCTTTTAAGATAAAACTCGCAATTATTTTTAATTTCAGAAAATGGCATTCCAAAAAAACCTGCTTGATGAAGTAATATGTTATGAACTGTTTCAAATTGGTTAAAGTTTACTTCTTGACCAACTATTCCAATTCTCTTTTTAGCTTCGGAATGATGAGTATCGATATCTAGTCCCAGAATATTTACTTTTCCGGAAGATTTATTAACCAATGAGCTAATGATACCAATCATGGTAGATTTGCCCGCTCCGTTTGGACCCAACAAAGCATAGAAGTCGCCTTGCTCAACTTCAAAACTTATGTCGTCTAAAGCTACTAAATTATTATCGTAAACCTTGGTAAGATTTTTGATTTCTAATGCTTTCAAATTATTTTTTTGATAAAAAAGACATCCCGTCTTCTAAACCTTTAAGAGTCAAGGGGAACATATTGTCTTCAATAAGATGTCTAGAAATTTCAATTGAAGACGAGTAATCCCAATGTTCTTCTGGAACTGGATTAAGCCAGATTAATTTATCGTATGTGNTCATGATTTTTTTCATCCAAACAGATCCCGCTTCTTCATTCCAGTGTTCAATACTACCGCCCGGATTAGTAATTTCATAAGGCGCCATAGTTGCATCGCCTACAAAAATTATTTTGTAATCCGAAGCGTATTTATGTATCACGTCCTCGGTTTTAATNCTTTCGTTGTGTCTTCTTCTATTATCCTTCCATACAGTTTCNTAAATGAAATTATGAAAATAAAAGTACTCTAAATTTTTAAATTCTGTTTTGCATGCAGAAAATAATTCTTCACAAATTTTAATATGAGGATCCATTGATCCACCAACATCGAAGAAAACAAGAACTTTGACTGCATTGGTTTTTTCTGGAACCATTTTTATATCTAACAAACCAGCATTTTTAGCAGTACTTTTAATTGTGTCATCTAAATCAAGCTCTTCATCATTAGATTGTCTTATAAATTTTCTCAATCTTCTAAGTGCGACTTTTATATTTCTTGTACCTAGTTCAACTGAATCGTCTAAATTTTTAAAATCTCTTTGTTGCCAGACTTTTACAGCTTTATTTTGTTTTCCTTCTCCATCAACTCTAATGCCTTCAGGATGAGAACCTGCATTACCGAAAGGCGATGTGCCGCCTGTACCAACCCACTTATCTCCTTTTTGATGCTTTCCTTTTTGCTCTTCTAATCTTTTTTTGAATTCTGAAAGAAGCTTCTCAAGGCCTCCCATTGTTTCAATTTTTTTTAGCTCATCTTCTGTCAGAAACTTTTCAAATTCTTTCCTTAACCACTCTTCTGGAACAAGAGCCTGAAGAACATCATCTAAAGTTTCGAGACCTTTAAAGTAAATATCAAAAGCTCTATCAAACTTATCGTAATGTTTTTCATCTTTTACAAGAACGGATCTTGATAAATAGTAAAAATCATTAATATCAGCAAAAATTACCTGTTTCTCTAGACCGGATATTAAATCTAGAAGTTCTCTCAGGGTACAAGGTACGCCGACTTCTTTTAAAGTTTTAAAAAGATTTATTAACATTCAATTAATTTTGGTTGTTACCTTCTCTCCTAGTCATAAAAGCCAATCTTTCAAGCAATTGGACATCTTGTTCATTTTTAACCAAAGCTCCGTATAAAGGAGGAATAGCTTTTGAAGGATCTCTATTCTTTAAGATTTCATCAGGCAAATCATCTGCCATCAAAAGTTTTAACCAATCAACCAATTCAGAAGTTGAAGGTTTCTTTTTCAAACCAGGGACCTTCCTGACATCAAAGAAGATATCCAATGCTTCTTTAACAAGCTTTTCTTTGACTTTTGGATGATGTACCTTAATGATTTCTTTCATTGTTTCTCTATCTGGGAAAGATATGTAATGAAAAAAACATCTTCTTAAGAAAGCATCAGGTAGTTCTTTTTCATTGTTACTTGAAATGATCACTATTGGTCTCGTTGTAGCTTTTATGGTTTCTTTGGTCTCGTAAACATAGAATTCCATTCTGTCTAATTCTTGCAAAAGATCGTTTGGAAATTCAATATCAGCTTTATCTATTTCATCAATAAGAAGAACCGCTTGTTTTTCTGAAGTAAATGCCTCCCAGAGTTTTCCTTTTTGAATATAATTTGAAATATCTTTAACCCTTTCATCACCTAATTGAGAATCTCTCAATCGGGTAACAGCATCGTATTCATATAATCCTTGTTGGGCTTTGGTAGTAGATTTAATATGCCATTCAATCAATGGAAGATCTAAAGATTTGGCAACTTCTAGAGCAAGCATTGTTTTTCCTGTTCCTGGCTCTCCTTTTATCAATAATGGCCTTTCAAGAGCTATTGCCGCGTTAACTGAAAGGCTAAGATCGTCTGTCGCTATATATGATTTTGTACCTGTAAATTTCATTTATTTTCCTAATTTGAGTATTTTTTTAAAAATCTATAATAACAATATTTTAAGTATTATTTCTTAATTCTTAATTTTGCTAATTGTTTTGATTGGCCTACTAAATTACCTTTAGAATCCCAGATTTCTCTATCTTCTTCAATATAGTTATTGGTAATAAATTCTGTTTTAGCAATNACTTTTAAAGGGCCAGGCTCAGGTATGTTTCTAATGTGAGATGTTAACGTAAGTGTTGGAACCCAACCTACTGTACCTAATTTGTTATAAATAGGAGGTGTTGTTGCGTCTAAAAATAAAATTAAACCAAAGAGATCAACTGATCCACCATCTTTCCAACCCATGTACAAGTTTAAGGTAGCTTGATTATCTTCTTTAGGGTTTTCCCACCATATAGAATCTGAGCAATATTTTTTTTCCAGGTTTTTATCGAGTTTAGGACTAAAACCTTCTTTGTAGGGTACTTGAGTACATGATTCATAATCTTCGAAAGTAGGTTCGCTTCTTAAATTTTCATTTAAGCCTTTCATCTTAGAAAAATCTGTAAAAGTTACAGTAGTAAAAATCTTTAAGATCCCTTTTTGCTTCAATGAAACATGTGCAGTTGAAGTACTTTTAGTAGATGCTATTTTTGATACTTCTATGTCTGCAGATCCAAACTCAACTCTATCTATAAAGCTGGCAGACAATACCAGCGGATCTTTATGATCAAGGTATTCTGAACAAGCCTTTGCTAGCAAGGACATTGAATATCCGCCGTTGGCAGTTTGCCCAATACTCCAGTTATCTGAAATATTTGCTGTAAAATTACCTCTTGAGGTTTCAGTTACTTTTATAGCATCTTCAAAGTTTTTAGAAATACTCATATGTAGTTTTAATCATAAATTTAAATGAAAATTAATTCTTATTTTGACATAGGAGCCAATTTAACTCATGAATCTTTTGATAAAGATTTCATAACAGTTATTGAAGAAGCAAAACAAAATAACATAAAAAAAATTTGTATTACAAGTACTTCATTAGAAGATACCAAGGTTTCTTTAAAATTATTAGAGAATGACCAAAATTTCTTCATAACTACTTGTGGCATACATCCTCATTATGCAGACACATTTGAAGAGTCTAATATTGGAGAGATAAAAAAATTAAGTGAACACCCTTCTGTAAAAGCTATTGGGGAGACAGGATTAGATTTTAATAGAAACTACTCGAAGAAAGACAATCAAATATTATGTTTTAAGTCGCAAATTGAAGTAGCTCAAGATCTTAATCTACCCCTTTTCTTGCATCAACGCGATGCGTATAAAGACTTTATGAATTGTTTTAACAACATAGATCTCAAAGTAAATGCTGTAGTTCATTGTTTTACAGGAGAGAAAAAAGAATTTTATGAATATCTTGATAAAGGTTTTTGGATTGGATTTACCGGNTGGATATGCGATCCAGTAAGGGGAAAACACATGATTGATTTAATAGCTAATATGCCTCTAGAAAGAATTATGATAGAGACGGATTCGCCTTATTTACTTCCTAAAAACCTTAAAATTAAGGGTAGAAGAAACGAGCCAAAGTTTATTGTTGAAGTTGCAAAGAAAATAGCTAAATTACAAAATAAAGATTTAGAGGAAATCACTCAAATATTTTTTGAAAACAGTCAAAAATTCTTCAATCTTTAAGCTTCGGAAATAATTTGTTGAGAAGTTAATTCAGTAAATTTTTCCTCTAACCCAAGAGAAATCATGATTTCTTTAGTATGAGTTCCTACTTTAACTGGAGGATGACTTACTTCACTTTTAGAATAAGAAAACTTTGGTGCTGGAGAAGGCTGGNTTACATTATCCAAATCAAAGAAAGATTTTCTTTCAACATTATGTTCATGATTTATAGCTTCATTCATAGAAAGAACAGGAGCAAAACAAATATCTGTCCCNTCCATTATTTGGCACCATTCATCGCGTGTCTTTTCTTTAAATCTAATTTCTAAATTTTCTCTTAAAGCTGGCCATGAATTTTTATCCATTTGGTTATCAAAAATATCTTCATCAATATTCATTTTTTCTCTTAATAATGAATAAAATTGTGGCTCTATTGAACCTATAGAAACAAACTTTCCATCTTTACATTCATAACAGCCATAAAAATGTGCAGCACCATCAAGTAAGTTAGAATCTCTTGTATCGGTCCAAATACCTGAATTCAACATTCCATACATCATACTCATTAATAAAGCCGATCCTTCGGTCATAGCTGCATCAATGACTTGTCCTTTTCCTTCTTTGTTTACTGTATTTAAAGCTGCACATACTCCAAGAGCCAGTAACATCCCCCCTCCGCCGAAATCGCCAATTAAATTTAATGGAGGTGGTGGTGGAGTATCTTTCTTTCCAATTGCCCCAAGAACACCGCTTAGAGCAATGTAATTTATATCATGTCCTGCAGCATTAGCTAATGGCCCACTTTGACCCCAGCCTGTCATTCTCCCAAAAATTAGCTTGGGGTTTATTTTTAAAAGTTCATCTGGTCCAAGATTATTCTTCTCCATGACTCCAGGTCTAAACCCTTCAATCAAAACATCTGCAGATTCTACTAATTTTTTAATTATGGCTTGGCCTTCTGATTTTCTAATATCTACTGCTATTGATTTTTTTCCTCTGGAAGCAATATCTGCACTAGAACCTCTTCCAGCAGCCGTAATTCTTTCTACAGAAATTACTTCTGCTCCCATATCAGCCAGAATCATTCCGCAGAATGGTGCTGGACCAATTCCGGCCATTTCAATAACTCTTATATCTTTAAGCGGACCCATTTATATTTCTCCCAAAAGGTTTTAAATGTCTGATTAAAACTGGTAATAACATTAAAGCTGCTAATATCGCTACTATCATAGAAAATGAAGTGAATATCCCAAAAAACACGCTGGGATTAAAATTAGAACTAACTAAGATCATAAAGCCCAATACTATNGTGAGAGACGTGTAAAACATTGCCCTACCAATAGTCGCATGACTATTTTTTATAGCTAAATCATAATTTTTTTGAAGTTCGTATTCTTTTAAAAACCTATGAACGTAATGAATTGTATTATCAACTCCGATTCCAATACTTATTGCTGCAACAGTTACAGTCATAATATCAAGCGGAATGCCAGACCACCCGATTATTCCTAGAACACTTGCAGCAGACAATAAGTTAGGAATCATGGCTATTAGAGCCATATAGAAGGACCTAAATAAAATAATAAACATTATAAAAATTGCACTGAATACAATTGTTAAACTTCCGATTAAGGATTGAAATAAACTTTGAAGAAGATTGTTATAAATTACAGAGATACCGGATAAATAAAATTGTTCTTCACTAAGCTCATAATTTTGAATTAAATCATTTTTAACTTCCTCGATAAGATTTTTTCTGTTTAGCCCATCCATAGATTCAATGACTCTCGCAGACAATCTAACTTGATTGTCGTCTTCTGATATATATGAACTAAGAAGTTGATTATTAATATCTTCAGGAAGAACTTTTCTAAGCAATGCGAGTTCAAGATCGTCTAATGCATCTCCTTTGGCTATTTCAGCTAACTTTATTGCACTGGAAACAGAAAGAACTTTTCCAATTTCAGGCCTNCCTTCCAAATAATCGTGAATTTCTTCTAAATAAGATAAATTTTGAGAATTGAACCAGTAACCATATTCTTCGGTCTCTATTCCAAAATCATCAAAGTCTTCTTCAAACTCATCATTANTTTCTGGATCGCTTTCTGGAGCAGAAATAATAATATCTAAAGGCGCTGTACCGCCTAACTTTTTATCAATTAATGAAAGCCCTTGATAGATTTCAGTTGTAGGCTTGAAATAGTCAATAAACTTATTTTCAACACTTAGTTTATTAATGCCAACTAGCGAAAAGACGAAACCAAGCAAGGATATTAATAAGATCACATTTTTAAATCTAACTACTAAAGAATTTATCCAAGTCGTAAATCCAGAGGAATAATCAACTTTAGTATCTTTAATATTTTTATTCATTAATGAAGCAAGAGAACCAAAGAATATAAAAGATACTGTGAAAGCAATAAAAATACTCAATACCATTAATAATCCAAAATCAATTATTGGTCTTATGTCGCTNATTATTAATGANGCAAAAGCNACCATTGTTGTNAGAGCTGTATAAAGACAAGGAAGAAACATTTGNGAAAGAGTTNTTTTAAGAGCTTCATTATGNGAAAGTTCNCTAAATCTTGANGTAATTTCTCTATACCTAACNACCAAATGAACTGTAAGAGAAATTCCAATTATCATTAATAAAGCAATGAAATTNGCTGAAACNACNGTNACTTTCCANCCCATCCAGCTTATNAGTCCAGTAGTAAAAAGCGCCGANAAACCAGCNGAAATCAATGGAATNACAACCCATCTNAATTGTCTAAAAATAANNGANAGNATCAAGACAAACATAAAAAANACAGCTANNCCAAAGGTAAGTANNTCTTGCTGAATCATTTTTATAGTATCGTGNGCAATCATTGCTCCCCCNCCTAANAAAATTTCTCCTTTATCTTTATANNNATTTGTAATGNCTCTTACTTCNTTGATAAGAATTGCCTCNTTGGATANATTNATTTTTTTTTGTTCATCTATTCTTAAATCAAGANTTTCTAAATTNNTNTTGAAAATNTCCTCNTCTANNGAGNTNTTTTGATCNAACAAATCGTATCTTTCNGAAATTAATTNTTGATACTCTTTGTTTTGCTCTAAAGACATTTGAAANGCAATNGTNTTNAAATCNTCACTNATTAATAATCCTCTATANACTTCNTTNGTTTCAAATTCATATTTTGCTTTATNTAAATTNACATTTTCAGTTGACAANGTNANAACATTTTCTGCAAGTTCACTAATAGATTGTTCTGAATATTTCAGGAGAGGTACATCAAATAAACTTAAAACGTTTTTGATGCCATTAACTTTCTTAAGATCTTCAACAAGATTTTTTAAAAGGGAGATGGTTTCAATAGTAAAAATATCTTTATTAGGTGTAAAAGCAATTACGAGAAAATCAGAAGAGCCATATTTTCTTGAATTTTCTCGATACGTCTTTAAATCAGGATCGTTATCTAGAAGCAAAGTATCTGATGATGCATCTAATTGAAACTTAGGAAGTCCTAAAAGACTTATTAAAGATAATACGCTTAGGAAAAAGATAAAAAGTTTTGACTTATCTACTAAAAAATTAAAAAAAATATTCATGATTTGTTCATGTCAAATTGTTTTTGACGTTCTGCGTATCTAATTCTATCTGATTCAGATTTTTCAAAAAAACAATTATGACAAGAAATACCTTTTTTATATTCGCTTCTTTTTAAATCTTCCTCAGAAAGAGGTCTCCTGCAAGCATAGCATTGTTTAAAATTTCCAGGTGCAAGATCCTTTGTAACCGTAACTCTTTCATCAAAAACAAAGCAATCTCCTTGCCAAGATGATTTATCCTTGGATTCTGACAGAAAATTTAATATCCCACCCTGAAGTTGATAAATATCTGTCAATCCTTCTTCTTCAAACGAATGCAATGCCTTTTCGCAACGAATCCCGCCAGTACAAAAAATCCCAATATTTTTATCCTCGAATTTTTTTTTATTTTTCTTTAGAAAATATTTAAATTCTCTAAAATTTTTTGTGTCTGGAGAAATAGAATTTTTGAAAGTTCCTACCTTATTTTCATAGTCATTTCTTAAGTCAATAATAATGTTCTTTGAATCATGAACAAAGTTGAGCCATTCCGATGGCGTAAGATATTTTCCTTTGTGATTATAGGATTTTCCATTGGTGCCCGATGGTACAAGCTCTTTTCTTTTTTTAATTTTTAATCTTTTAAAAGGTGATGTTTTTGAAGAAGAAAATCGGAACTCTATGTCACCAACTAAGTTATTTAAATATAAATTTAGATCTTCTAAAGCTTTATCTTTATCAGAAGAAACAGTGGCATTAATTCCCTCTGGAGTAAGGATAATAGTTCCTTTTATTTGTCTTTTAATGCAATGATCTCTTAAATCATCTTCTAATTCCTGATATTTAGGAAATTCAAAACATTTATAAAAAGTTCCTATCTTGAACACGAGATATTTTAAAGTTAACTGGATCCACCCAAACAATCAGGGGAATCTGAACTGGATTGATTGTTACTCTCCCATTCAGTTTTAGTGAAAGGATGAATTGCTATTGCATGAATAAGTTTCATTTCATCACTAAGTACTTTATAAATTAATTGGTGTCTTTGAACCGGTCGTAAATTCTCAAATTCATCAGATACAACCGTTACCTTGAAATGTGATTCAGCTCCATCTGGAACATTGTGATTGGGACTTTCGTTTATAACTTCTACAAAAAGAGATGATATTTCAGTTTTTAACTTTTCTTCTATATTATCTTTAATCATTTTTACTGAGAATTATCTGCGTAGTTTAATTCATTTAGTTTGTCTTGATGACTTTCTTTGGTAGTTGTTACAAAAGAAATAGTAAATAATGATATTGCCCATAAAATGACTGAAGCAGTTACTGCTGTAATACCGAAGGTAAATAAAACTTCAGGATCGACCTTTCCTGGAACTGCATTTTCTGGCCATGCAGCAAAAGTCAAAATCATCCCCGCCACAAAAGCGCCTGCTCCGCTCATACATTTTTGTGCAAATGATCTTGCTGCCAGAAGTGTTCCTTCCATTCTTCTTCCGGTTTTGATTTCAACTTCTTCCACAGTGTCCCAAACCATTGAGTTAAGAGTTGTAAAAGAAATTACAGAGGTGGCAACTCCAATAAAATGAAAAACTAAAACTCCGGCAAGAACAATAGGAGATCCATTTTCTGGTAACAAGCCTAGAAGCCTTAGAACAATTATTCCATTTTCTACAGTTAGGGAAATTGCAAATAAGACTAATGCTCCATTTTTTTTACCAAACCTATTGGCTAAAAATGGAGATACCACAATACCTACAAGAGGAGCTAAAAATAAGCTTAATCCAATTGTAAGTATATTGAGAGGGGTAAATTCCCAAAAAAAACTATAGTAATAAAGAGTTAAATTGGTGGCAATTCCACTTGCTACACCCATCATAATCATTGCAATGAACAGAATTATATAGTTTCTGCTAACAGTCATAGTTTCGTATAATTCTCTAAGAATTATCCCTAAAGTTTTTCTTTCTATTTCAGGAGCATGGAGATCTTTAATATGTCTGTGAGTACCTGTAGCTGTTACCACAATTGCAATGAACATTATTGGACTACAAACAAGACCATAAGTTATCCAAGTTTCAGCAACGAATCTTGCATCTTGGGTACCTGTAAGAGTGCTGTAGACAACAAATATCCATAAGGAGTTCCAAACTGCTAATCCGCCCCACCAACCAAACCAATATCGATAAGATAAAAGAGAACTTCTTTCTACATAATCCTTTGAAAGCTCTGGCCCTAAAGCATTACTTGGAATTTCATAAATTGTAATTGCTGTTCTTATAAAAGCACCCACAATCAACAAAAACCAAAACAGTTCCATTTGACTCGTATTCTCTGGAGGATCCCAAATTAAAAAAAAGGAAACTGCAACAGGAATGGCGGAACCATACATCCAAGGGTGCCTTCTTCCCCATTTTGATTGGGTTTTATCAGAAAAATACCCAATCAAGGGGTCGGATATAGCATCAATTACGAGCATTAATAATATTGCTAATCCTGCTAGATTTGGTGCTAATCCAAAAACTTGAACGTAAACAAATAATAAAAAATAATTAAACGCATTATCTTTTATCCCATATGCTAGAGATCCAAACCCATAAAAGAATTTGGTAAGGAAAGGTAATTTTTTTCTCATTTAATAAATCTAATGAATTATTAATTAAGTATTACATACTTCTTTAGAATTTTTCCTGTTGGTAGTATGAATTTTTATTTAAAAATTATCGATAGTTTACATAAATTGGGGAAGACCATGCTCTTTCTTCAGACATCATCGTGCAATTGTCTTCTCTAGAAGTTTTGTAACTTCCATAACAAATGTTCACTTTTTTACAGTTACCCTGTTCATCGAAATCACATCTTAAGTTGCCAGCATTTATTCTAAGTGACGGCTCCTCAATTGCTCGAACGTAATAAACTGAATCTCTTTTATCTGATGAATAATCTTCATCCGAAAAACGAACTCGACAACCATTTCCTTCTTTAGGACAATCTATTGTTTTCCAGGGATCCAAGATTAATTTATCGATATCTTCATTATTTGAATTCTGAGGAGTAATTTTTATTACTTCAATTCTAGTTATTAAATTCCTCTCTTCAGAGGGGTTATAACATTCGTTTTTACACAAAGTTTTAATTTTTTCGCTGGAAAGATTTCCTAGCTTATAATCGGGACACCCAGGTTTTTGCTTGAAAGACCCCAAGGCTTTGACTTCAAAAACTGGATTTTCTTTTTTTGAAGTTTCGGTTCCCATTGGAAGAGTTTCTGTTGTATCTATCAAATTAAACCAAAGCAGAATTCTTGGTCCACTGGTGGCATAAGTTTCCCTTCTTTTGAAACTATCCCAAATTCCCTCTCTTGATCTATTTTCTACATGAACTGCGGCCAAGCCTCCTGTTGTAAAAAAAGATGACTGTCTGATTGGTTCCCATAATGAAAATGGATCTGGGATATCAAGTTCTTCTAAATTAACCTTTCTAGGTTGATCGGATTTTTCCTCTTGAAGAATTAAGTTGTCTTCAACAAATTTTAAAGTTGGACCATTTGCTTCGGTTGTAACCATTCTATCGATTGGCTTATAACCCGTTCCTGGTCTTGATCGATGATTATCACTTGATGCAATAAAACCAAATTTGAATCTCTGTTCTATCCCGTCTTCAGAATTTCTCAAAGCTAGAGCATATTGGGCGGAACCTCTGGGTCGATAATTGAAAGCAGGAATAAAACAATCTTTGCATTGTCCAGAATCTAAC
Source organism: Gammaproteobacteria bacterium (assembly GCA_002689405.1). Taxonomy (GTDB): domain Bacteria; phylum Pseudomonadota; class Gammaproteobacteria; order Magnimaribacterales; family AG-339-G14; genus MEDG-81. Next base: position 49,011 of record NZFZ01000049.1, read on the forward strand.
CATTCTTCTGGGGTGACACCTTTTACAGCAAACTTTCCAGATAAGCCTCCCTCGATGTATAACTGTCTTGCTAATGCAGCTCTTTTATCGCAAATTGCTTTACTGTTTTGATTTTCAAGGCATCTTTCCTTGATAATTTCTCCAGCTTGCCAACAAGATGGTAAGTAATTCTCAGAAGGCTCTGGACAGAACTGAACGTTGTTTTCTGTAAGGCTAGCAGTCCATGGTCGATATTCTTCAGAATTGCCATGTCCTGACATGATTTCAAATGAAATTTGTTTATCAGAATTATTGTGTTCATTGGATAATTGTTTGTCCCAGCTTGATTCACTAGGCGTATAAAAACCCCAAGTATTTCCATGAGGTATGACAATGGAGTCGGATTCTATATTATCTAACGCGCTAAAAAGATCTTTTGGAGTTAACGCTGAAAAGTAACAAGAATTGTTAGCATTATATAAATCATCATCGCAATTTTCAGTTTTTACTATGTGCTCACTAAATGTAATTAAATCTGCATATCTATTTCTATTTTTAAAATCAACTAGTGCCATAGATAGCATATTCGATCTCACAACTGGCAATCTATCTACACTTCGCATTCCATCGGTAGCTACCCCGCCGGAGCCAATAGGCATCACAGGCAAAGATTCTTCGTCTGTTTCCAAGAACATGACATTTTTATGCCCATAATGATTTTCTTTATTAGGATCAATTTGAGTCCATTCAAAACCTAGAAAAGAAATCAAATCGGGAGTTTCGCTATTTTCATGGATTGCATTACATTGTCTTACCGCTTTTTTTGCTTCCATCCACTTTGTTGGAGTAGCAGCTTCCGCATGATCAGAAATTACCCAAAAATCCATTGCAGAACAAAATCTTGCGTAATCACATGCGTCTGATACAGGATGAGGACCCTCGCCATTATTTAAAGGTAGACTCCATAGAAAAGCATCAGAAGAATAAGTTGAGTGAACATGAGTATCGCCAAACAGAATTTGTTTATTCGATGGGTTGTGTTCTAGTTGAGATTGTATCTTTTTAGTTAAAAATTCCTTTGGATAGGAAGAATTAATATTAGGTTCAGCTTTTTCAAGAACTCCAAAAAAACCAAAATAAAAAGCTAACAAATAAATACTTATTATTGATGCTATCGCAAGCATAGTTCCAAAAACCCAAAAAATAACTTTCAGAATTAAATTCAATGTTTTCTCCGATTCATTTCTTCTTCTGATTTTTTTATGAAATCTAGCACGACACTGTCATTTTTTTGAAATGAAAATTCTTTAGAGTTTTTATTGAAAACTTGCCATGATGAAGTGTTTTGTTCATGAAACAATTTTACATTTTTATTTTTAAAGAAAGGGATTAAGATCATTCCTGCTAAAAAACCTCCAATGTGTGCAAAATAGGCTGTTCCACCCTCCATATCTATAGATCCCGGAATACTGAAGAATTGCAAGATAAGCCAAAAACCTAAAACCAAAAAAGCAGGTACTCTTATCATTTGAATGATTATGATAATAAATACCAAACACTTTACATTAGCTTTAGGAAATAGCATTAGATAGGCCCCTAAAACACCGGCTATTGCTCCACTTGCACCTACCATAGGGATTTGAGATGTTGGATCTACTAACCCCTGACACAACGCAGCAATTGTTCCGCAAAGAAGATAAAAAATAATGAATTTTACTGTGCCCATAGAGTCTTCTACATTGTCGCCAAAGATCCATAGATAAAGCATGTTGCCAGCAATGTGGAATAGACCACCGTGTAAAAACATAGAGGTATAAATAGTGAAAGACGAATAATTTGAAAAAAAATCAGCCGGTATAAAACCAAAATTATAAAAAATTGAAGGATTCATTTGACTTAGGTATTGAAGAATAAAGACAAAACTACAAAGTCCGATTAGTAAATAAGTCACATAAGGAGTTGAAGAACTCGGATTATCATCCGATATCGGAAAAAACATTTTTAGTAGCCTAAATCTTTAACTGCAGACTCGTATTCGTCTCTCGTTATTGTATAAAAGTAAATGAAAGTAAGTCCGCCAATATTTAAAATTGGACCAATGATACAAATAAATATAACTAAGTTGTTTACTGGCTCTTTCATTTCTTGAATGGTTGCTTCTGTATTACTAAAACCTAAAAATTGAAGAACAAAACCGAGAATGAATACGCCTAAGCCAGAAAATACTTTTTGAAATAATCCTGGACCAGCAAGAAATAAACCTTCATCTCTTCTTCCAGTTTTTTTCTGCGAATCTTCTACTACATCGAAAACCATTGAAATTAATATCACCCATCCCATTACAGATAAAATATCAGTAATGCATTGATGAAAAATCATAATCCACCACAAAGCATTTGATCCATTACTAGGAAAAGTTTGAGCTTCAAAAAAAGGATCTATTAATCTCAACGTAAAGGGGATGTACGAAATCAATACTGTAGCTGTTAAAGCAAAGAGTGCAATATTCTTTTTTTCTCTACCTTGGGAAATCACTACGGCAATAATTGCACCAATAATTGCAGAAACACCTCCTGCCAGAGGAAATACCGAAATATCCGAAGGCGTCCATTCCCAAAAATAAATACTTATATAGTTTCCTACTCCAGTATTTAACCCCAAAAATAAAGCGTAAAGACAGCCTCCAAAAAAAATCATAAGCCAAGACTTATTGGATAATGTTTCTAAAACTTCTCTAAAGACTTGTTTTATATCAATATTTAAACTTTCGGGCACAACATGAAGATCTTTTATATGTTTATGAGTGCTTGAAGCCGCAATAAAACCAAGTACCAAAGTAAGAAAGCCAGCAAAATATGCTAATTTTTCATATCCTTCAGGATTGAGATATGCTCTTGACCCCATATAACTTGATGTTTCAGGAAGGAAAAACTCCAACATTACAAAGCCCACAAGAATCGCTCCTCCATATCCAAAAAACAAGCCCATCGCGTTTAAAGTATTTCGACGGTCATAATCTTTAGTAAGCTCTGGTCCCAAAGCCGCTCTGGGTGTTTCAAAGAAGGTAATTGCAAGTCTTATGCATACTGTCAAAGTTAATAATTTTAAAAATAAATAAGTTTGATCATAAGATGAAGGCGGAACAAAGAGTAACCAGATACAAAATGCTAAAGGGAAGATACTGGCATAAATAAAAGGATGTCTCCTACCTAATTTTGACTTTAATCTATCTGACCAAACACCCACCAAAGGATCAGAAATGGCATCAAAAAAAAGAGAGACTCCAAGCGCAATAGATGCCAAATATGGTTCCAAGCCTAAAACTTGATTGTAATAAAGTAATACCCAAGTCCCAAAAATAACATTTTTAATTCCAACAACTCCGGAACCAGCTGAATGTAAAAAAAGCGTTAGGTTAGAAACAACAATGTTCTTATTTTCTGACATTTAAAAATTTTTAAAAATAATATACTCTAGATAAAAGCAATTATGCACTAATACTTAGGGTGAAAACATGGGAGTTCTTAATAATAAAGTAGCAATAATTACAGGTGCCGGAAGAGGTATTGGTATGGAAACAGCACTATTGTTTGCTAAAGAAGGTGCCAAGGTTGTAGTAAATGATTTAGGTGCTAATCCTGATGGCTCTGGTCATGAAAAAATAGCTGATGAAGTTGTAGCTGAAATTAAAGCTCTAGGTGGAGATGCAGTTGCAAATTATGATTCTGTAGATTCGTACGAGGGTGGAATGAATATTTTCAACACAGCAATGGATGCTTTTGGTGCAGTAGATATTATTATCAATAACGCTGGTATTTTAAGAGATAAAACTTTATTCAACATGGAAGAGTCTGATTGGGATGCAATCATGGCCGTTCACTTGAAAGGACACTTCAACTGCACTCAACCATTTGTTAGATACATAAGAGAAACTAATAGATTGAATTGTAGAATCATTAACATGTCTTCAGTTTCTGGTCTTATTGGAAACTTTGGCCAAACAAACTATGGAGCAGCCAAAGCAGGTATTGCTGGCTTTAGTCGATCGTTATCTATGGAAATGGCTAAATACAAATGTACAGTTAATACAATTTCACCAGGAGCCGCGACAAGACTAACAATTGATTTAATGAAAGCGGCAGGAAGAGATGTTGATCCTGATGATTGGAGTCAAGGACCGCAACAAATTGCTCCTATCATTGCCTGGATATGTTCTGAAGAGGCAAATGAAATCACTAATCAGATATTTCATGTATCTTCAGGAACAGTTGGAATTATGCAACAACCAGCGGTAATAAGATCATTTAAAAGTGATGAGATATGGTCAATGGATCAGTTAAATCAAGTAATGCCAGAGCTAGTTGAGGCTAAAAAAACTCACGACAAGGAAGTTGAGGAGAAAGGAAAACCTTCTTAACTAGCTTCAGCTTTATAAATTGATTTTTTAGTCTGAGATAAGACGTTTTTAAGCATCGGCATAAAAGTTTCAATAGGAAGACTCTTATACTCAGGATCAAATGAATTTTGATCATATTTAGCGCAAAACTCTACGCAATCTTTCCAGTGTTCACTGTCTTTAAATTTATCACGCATATGTCTATCAAGGCCAAGAAAATGAAAAAAGTAGTAGCCTTGGAAAATTCCATGGTGCTTCAAAATCCAATAGTTCTTTTCTGAAATATAAGGCTCCAATAAAGTAGCTGCAAAATCAGCATGGTTCGCAGGGGCCAAAATATCGCCAATGTCATGCAAAAGAGCACATACAACGTATTCTTCATCTCTACCATCTCGATAAGCTCTAGAGGCTGTTTGCAAACAATGTTCATATCTATCTACTGCGAAACCTCCAAAATCATCTTTTAACATATTAAGGTGTTCGATTATTCTTTCTGGCAGGTGCTCTGAATGAACCATCGCTGCTTCTACTATAGGCACATAGTCTTCTTGAGTGCCTTGAGTCATTTTGGTAAATGTTGCTTTCTTCATAATTCTATTTTCTCTAAATTTTATGCTTCATTCAAATCTTTTTATGCAAATAATTCTCATTGTTATCTTATTTCTCATCAAGAGGTAAAGCTGATTATGCTGATAAAATATAAAATAAAGGAGTTCAAAATGCAAAATGAATTAGATCTAAATCAAGTTTGTACAACTTTAAATGAAATTATGGAGTATGAATTAGCAGGTGTAGTTAGATACACTCACTCTGCATTGATGGTTGTTGGACCTCACAGAATACCCATCGTAAGTTTTCTACAAGAGCAGGCCAATGAGTCACTTCAACATGCTCAACAAGCTGGAGAGCTTCTTACTGGCCTAGACGGACATCCCAGTCAAAAAATAGCTAAAATCGTCGAAACCAATAATCATTCTATAAAAGATATTTTGAAAGAAAGTTTAGAACATGAACTTCATGCTTTAAGTTTATACAAAAAACTTCTCACAATGGTCGAGGGAGCGTCTATATATTTAGAGGAATACACTAGAGATTTAATTGGTCAAGAAGAGCAACATCAGCTTGAGTTAAGAAAAATGTTGAAAGACTTTAGCTAGAATCCTAAAGTTTTCTTTTATACCAATCCAAATAAGATCCAATAACTGAAGAAAACTCTTCTGCTTCAGAAAGTTTCATTAAGTGATCAAATGTTTTTGGATAATCTGAGTCAAAGTTTTCTGAAACAAGATTAAAGCCCTTCTCCTTTAAAGCATCTAGATAATGACCCTCTCTCAAAAATTGAGAAAAATCACAAAAAAATGAGATATCTACAATCGTTAGATGATCAAAACCTATAAATTTAGAATTTTTTAAAGACTCTTCAATACCATTCAGGAAAAATTCATAAGCTGATTTCATCCTTTGATACAAAGCTTCGTTCATATCTTTAAGGCCAAATAAGTATTCTTGATGTTCTCGAGAAAAAACGAGACCTGAGTCTAAGAAACTGTCTACTCTTGACGCTTCAAAATCATCTTTTCCATACAAATTATTAATATTATCTTGTCTGGCAATCGCCCTTAAAATACTGTTAGATTCGAATATTCCTATTTTTCCATCAGGGCTAAATGCAGCTGGAACTGTCCCAAAAGGGATTAATTTTATAAAGTCATCAGTTTTATATAGAGCTGAACTAAAGCCCCGTTTACCAGTTCTTTCAAATTGTTTTAATTCTTCTTTATCAGAATCTGATAATTTTTTTGGCTCAAAATCCCAAAGCCAATTAGGAATCTCAGCAGGTTTGTCGCCAATGACTTCAACGGGAATATCAGCAATCTTTGCAGCTATCTCAGCTTTCCAAACTCTTGGGTTTGGCAGATAAGAAAAGATTTTGAGTCCCTTTTCCATAGACTCTAATTAGATAAGTAAAATGAATCTTATCCACATCCAAATCAATATTAATAAACTTGGTAACCAGAATAAAGCTCTTAAAGGGGTATCTCCAATAAAGCCATTTATAAAAACATGATAAACAGAATGAGAAACTCTTAAGCCAACAAACCAATATGCGAGAAGAATAAAATACGAGTCTACCTTTCCGGTTACATATAAAACTATACAAATAGCATAAAACAAAATAGGAAACTCAAATAAGTTAGTTAAGTTTCTGTCAGCTTGTTTTATTATCTCCGTTGCAGATGATGGAGGAGAAAACTTCATCATTTCAATTCCAGTGTGTTTTTTATCTATTAACACGTTCTTGAATCTGACAATCGTACCAATTAAAGACACCGAGAAAGTTAATAAGACCATATAAAAAACAGGTATAAATATTTCAACATTCATTTATTTCTCCCAAAAAAATCTATTCTTTATCTTGTTCCCGAGCTCTTAATTTTTCAAGACTCAATTTATCTTTTAAACTCATTAGATATGCTGCACCTGCAAGAATAATTACTGCTGAAGCTTCAGCAATAATCATCAAAGCATCCATTTCTTTATTTTGCATAACTATCAAACGACACAAGGCAGTAATTGCAATTATGATAGGTAAAGTTACTGGTATTCTAGAAGTCGAGTAAAAAGCTCCTACCATACCAAGTATTTCTGCATAGATGAATAACATAAATAAGTCAGGCAAAGTAATTTGTCTTGCTAGGACCATTTCATAGCAATACAGAGCTGCAGCAATACAAGTTGATATGCCAATAATAGCTAACAAAACTTTTTCACTAGCTATAGTTGTCCAATGCAGTCCCCTATTCAATGATTTATCATTAAGTTTTTCAAACATAAATTAAGTTTATCTAGTTCTTAACTTCTAGCAAATAAAAATTATATTGAATTATTATTTTCATAAATTTATCAAGAGTTAAATCTACAGGATTTAAAATATCAACATGTATGAAAAAGCTAATCAAGAAAAATTAGATTTTATCCAAAATGGTTTAAAAGATTATTCTTCGCAAAGAAATTATGATTTTGGTCCGAAATCTAGAGAAAACATATCAAATTTATCAAAGTATATTTCTCATAGAATAATTAATGAATACGATCTCATTAGAGAAATTCTTTCTGAATACAATCTTCAGAAAGTAGATAAATTCATACAGGAAGTCTTTTGGCGCGTTTACTGGAAAGGTTGGCTAGAACACAGACCTGAAGTTTGGAGAGATTTTATAAATTCTACTCCAAGTTATAGTGATGAAGATTACAAGAAAGCAATAAATGGTGAGACTGGAATCGAGTGTTTTGATGATTGGGTGAATGAATTAAAAACAGAGAACTACCTTCACAATCACAGCAGAATGTGGTTTGCGAGTATTTGGATATTTACTCTTAATCTTCCTTGGGAGCTTGGCGCTAGATTTTTTATGAAATATTTATTTGATGGAGATGCTGCCTCAAATACTTTGAGTTGGAGATGGGTTGCAGGCATTCAAACACAAGGTAAAAATTACATTGCAAGAGAATCCAACATAAGAAAATTTACCAATCAGAGGTATATGAATACTACTCTTAATGAAAATGCCTCACCCTTAGAAAATCATAAATTCTACTCCGTAAATGAAGTCAGACAATTACACACCAAACAAAAATACAAAAATATTGTTTTATTCGAATCAGATCTAAATGTAAATCTAAGACAATCTTTTTTTGAAAATTACGAAAATGTTTTTTTGCTATTACTTGAAAATACAAACAGAAATATAAAATTAGATGACTCAGTCCTAAATTTTAAGAGGGCCTTACAAGAAGCGTTTACGAACGAAATAACTAACTCTAAAATTATTAGTGAAGACGACATTAAAAATATAAATGAAGGTTTTGATGTGTTGTACCCTGCCGTTGGAGAAAATATGGATTTTTTGAATAAAGAAATGAAAGATATTAATGAATTGCATCTTATAGGTATAAAAGAAGATATTTTTTGTTGGAAATTCTCAAAAAAAGGTTTTTTTAATTTCAAGAAAAACATTCCCGAAGTTATAAATTTTTTACTTCACGAAGATGATTTTTTTAATTAAAAAATTAATTTATCTTATTATTCTTTGATACTATTTTTTTATGTATACAAAAAAATACTCCCAGGATATTAATATCAATAACCCTGAAAAATACCATCTAACTGAAAATGTAGTTTGGTCCTCTCCTCGAGGCTTCGACTTAACTCTGGATATATATTCACCAAAAAATATTCCTGAGAATTGTCCTGTCGTGGTGATGTTTCATGGCGGAGGTTTTCTCATCAGAAGAAAAGAAATTTTGAATAACATGTCTCAATACATTGCAACAAATCACGATTACGTTGTCTGCAATGTAAATTACCGATTGCTCAAAGATCAAGGCAATACAGTTATGTTTTACGATTTAATTGGTGACGCTTTTGGATCTATTTTATGGATCAAAGAAAATATTCATAAATTTAATGGAGACAAAAATAGAATAGGAATTACTGGAGACAGCGCGGGAGCCTACATCTGTGCGATGATCCTAAATCTTGGAAATAAAATAGGCAATAGAGAAGATTTTGCAAAAGATTATGCTTTTGAACCAACCTATTTGCCCAAAAATATGTCTTTAGATGAAATCACTAAAGAGAATCTCTTGGATGTAAATGCAGCTGTATTGAGTTATGGAGGTTACGATTTTTATAAATATGCCCTCCAAAATGCCGAAACTTATAAAAATATTTTTTGGTGGCTCGCCTTAGCTAAACCACGAGGTGTGTTAGGAGAAGAATTTAATCCAATTGATCATCCCGAAATATATAAAGCTATTTCTCCTATCTATAATATCCCAGATGCATCAGAACGAAAGTTGGCACCGCAATTATTGACTGCAGCAACTAGAGATAAGATTACGCCTGTTCATATGATTGAAGAATATGGAAAAGCTTTGGAAGAAAAGGATCAAGAATTCGAATTCTGGGAGCATTTGGGTAGGAATCATGCTTATTTAGATTCAGGAAGAACATTGATTGCTGGAAATGATTTCGTTAGAGATGGAATTCCCGCGTTAAAAGTTATGATGGATTTTTTTGATAAACGTCTATAAAAGATTTAATTCTATTTTAAAGTTGGTGGAAATAAACCTTATGAGTGGAAAAAACTGAACTAATCTTTTGAAGGGGACGTCTTTTCTCTCCCAAAATATAGACGTTCCCTTCTTTTTTATTTA
>NZFZ01000050.1 GCA_002689405.1 Gammaproteobacteria bacterium
TAATCATAAATTTCCTGGGGACTTTCAGATTTAGCCAAATCTTTAACCAAAACTATTACTTTTGAGTTTGAGTTAGACTCCACTTCTTTTTTAAGTTCTGATAATTTGTCTTCTCTCCTGGCTGTAATAACAATTTGCATATCAAATTTAGAAAGATATTTAACTATTTCAAACCCAATACCCGAAGAGGAGCCTGTAACTAAGGCTGTTTTATTTTGCAAATAAGTCATTATTTTTTGGTCGGGGTGGAGGGATTTGAACCCCCGACATCCTGCTCCCAAAGCAGGCGCGCTACCAGACTGCGCTACACCCCGTTAATTTTTAATTAAGCGGTGGTATGATAACAAATAACCATGGCTATAGTACTCGACGGAAAAAAATTATCCCTAAAATCAGAAAAAGATTTTTCAAAACGTGTCGAAAAAATTAAAGCTAAAAATCATTCCACGCCTATATTGGCAACAATTTTAGTAGGAAGTGATCCTGCTTCTGCGACCTATGTCAAAATGAAAGGGAATGCTTGTAAAAGAGTTGGAATGGACTCTATGAAAATTGAACTTGATGAAGCTACAACTACTTCAGAATTGATCGAAAAAATTGAAGAACTAAATTCTAATGAGGATGTTCACGGAATATTGTTGCAGCATCCTGTTCCGGATCATATTGATGAAAGATCTTGCTTTGATGCGATAGATATAAAAAAAGATGTCGATGGAGTAACTAGTTTGGGATTTGGAAGAATGAGTATGCAAGAAAAAGCTTATGGTTCTTGTACCCCTTATGGAATCATGCGTCTCTTAAAAGAATATGAAATCCCTCTAGAAGGAAAGTCAGCGGTTGTTGTTGGAAGAAGTCCTATATTGGGAAAGCCTATGGCGATGATGTTATTAAATGAAAATGCAACAGTAACAATTTGTCATTCTAGAACAAAAAATTTACCTGAAATTATATCCACAGCAGACATCATAGTTGGTGCGGTCGGTATTCCAAAGTTCATTAAAAGTGACTGGATCAAAGACAATGCTGTTGTTGTTGATGCGGGATATCATCCGGAGAAATGTGGTGATATCGATTTAGAAGAAGTCATTTCAAGATCATTTGCTTACACTCCCGTTCCCGGCGGTGTTGGACCAATGACAATTAATACCTTGCTTATGCAAACTTTAGAAAGCTGTGAAGCTTACATAGGTATTGATTAACTTTTCCAGTACTCGTCTTTAAGAAGTCTTTTATAAAGTTTCCCGGTTGGGTGTCTTGGTAGCTCTTCTCTGAAATCTATGGATTTTGGACACTTCACATGAGATATATTTTCCCGACAATAAGCCATAAGTTCAGCCTCTAAATCTTCTCCAGCAAGATTCATATCTTCAGGTTGAACTACAGCTTTAACTTCTTCGCCCATTTCTTCATTGGGTACACCAAAAACAGCAACATCAGCAACTTTAGGATGCATGATTAATGCGTCTTCTGTCTCTTTTGGATAAATGTTTACTCCTCCAGAAATGATCATAAAAGCCTTTCTATCTGTTAAATATAGAAAACCATCTTCATCTAAATAGCCTATATCTCCCAAGGTTGTATAGCCTTGTTTTGAAGTAGCACCTTTGGTTTTTTCTTTGTCATTATGATAAGAAAAACCGTTTGCAGTAGGTCCTTCAAAGTAAATAGTACCCTCTTCTCCCAAAGGAACTTCATTTTGATCATCATCTAAAATATGTATTGGGCCAAGCAAGGATTGACCAACTGTACCCTTATGGGAAAGCCATTGTTCGGAATTGCATGCAACAAAACCATTAAATTCAGTTCCTGCATAGTATTCATGAATGATAGGACCCCACCAATCTATCATTTTTTCTTTTACCTCTACTGGACATGGTGCCACAGCATGAATTGCTATTCTATGAGATGACAAATCATATTTATTTAAAATCTCCGGATTACTTTTTAAAAATCTTATAAACATTGTTGGAACCCACTGACTATGAGTGACCTTGTACTTCTCTATAGCAGCTAACGCAGCTTCAGGATCAAATTTTTCTAAAATAATGCTGGTTGCTCCCAAGGCAAGAAATCCTGTATTGAACCCCATTGGCGCTGAGTGATAAAGAGGAGCTGGAGATAAGTAAACAGAATCTTCATCGGCAGAATACAATCCTTGAACAACGCGAGTGAGGCCCAAGTCATCTTCATCTGCTTTATAAGGAAGAGAACTTAAACTTATTTCTCGACTTACTCCTTTTGGCTTTCCAGTTGTACCTGAGGAATACAACATTGCTGCTCCCTGACACTCATCCTCTATTGGTGTGTTTGGCATATTTTTTGTCGCTTCTTCAAAGGACTTAAAATCATCCGTTGTACCATCAAGCATAAATTTGTGAACTCCTTTTAAAGAATTAGCTAAAGACTTTGCAGATTCTTCAAGGAATTTACTTGTAATAAAAACTTTTGCACCACAATCCTTGACAATATATTCAACTTCACTTGACTGGAGTCTCCAACTTATCGCTGTATATTTCAATCCACTTCGATAAGCAGCAAAGGCGATTGGAAAAAATAACTTATGGTTTTCCATCATAAAAGCCATGCTGTCTCCAGGTTTAAGGCCCAAAGATCTAAATAATTGAGCCCCTTGATTTGACAATTCGTTTAATTCTTCGTGAGTGATTATGTCGCCGCTTCCCGCCATAATAATGGCCGGCTTATCCTTCAATTTAGGTCCGTTTATTCCTGGATGCATTTCCTCTCCTCTAAATAATGTAAAATTAAACTCATAAGTTAATTTAAATGAATTTTACATGCAAGATTTTAAAAGATTTCCAGTAATTTGTAGTGTTGGAGGCATAAACTCAGCTGGAAGATCTTCTTTTGATTTTTCTTACAAACGACTAGTTATAGATAATCTTGATACAAATTCTAAAAAATTGTTACTGAAAGATTTAAATTCACTTACAAATTCTGAAATTTCATCAGAAAAAGATATTTTTGAGAAAACTTTAGTAAGAAAAGTCAATTCAGATCTGTTTGATCCAGATTTACTAATGAAAGACGTCATGAATGTGAATGCCGCAGGACAACTGCCTGAAGGAATAAATCTTTCAAAGATGTATAACTCAAGACAACATCCTAAAGGAATTCAAATGACTATTTTTGGTGTTACCGATTGCTTGAGAAATATAGGCAAGGACTGGGATACTGAAATTAAACCATTATTGGATCCAAAAAAAATAGGTGTTTTCTCAGGTCCTGCAATAGGGCAACTAGACTATGAAGGAATGGGAGGACTTTTACAGTCAAGAAAAATTGGTAAAAGAGCTAGCTCCAAACACTTATCAATGTCTTTGATTGGTATGTCAGCAGATTTCATAAATGCTTATGTACTTGGATCCTTGGGAAAGACAGGAACTGTAGCTGGAGCTTGCGCAACTTTTCTCTATAACTTAGATTTGGCTTTGAAAGGAATTAAAAATAATGAATTAGATTTTTCAATTGTCGGATCTGCAGAAGCGCCTATAAATCCAGAGATAACAGATGGCTTTTTAGCAACTACAGGAATTGCTGATGATAAAAAGATTCTAGAAATGCAGATTAGAAATAAAGATGATAACTCTGAAGAAGTAGATTATAAAAATGCCTGTAGGCCCTTTGGAGATAATGCTGGAATGATTTTAGGAGAAGCAGCTCAATTTGTAGCGGTTACAACTTTAGAATTTGCTATAAAAAACGGTCTAAAGATACATGGTGGTTTTACAGACGTTGCAATAAATGCGGATGGATTCAAAAAATCTATTAGTTCTCCAGGAATAGGTAACTACATAACAATGGCCCAATCTCTTTCTAATACTTTAAAAATAGGATGTTCCATTCAAGAGAGTGTTGTTATCGCTCATGGTACAGGAACTTTTCAAAATCGAAGTACCGAATCTGATGTACTAAATAGAGTCGCTGAAGGATTTGAATTAAAAAATTGGAGGGTAACTGCTTTGAAAGGTATGTTGGGTCATACGATGGGTCCTGCTGCTGGAGATGAATTAATAACAGCTTTAGGAATTTGGAATCATGGTTTGATTCCAGGAATAAATACAACTAAGAAAATAGCTGATGATGTGTTAACGGATAATTTAGATTTTTGTCTGAATACTCGAGAAGTAGATATAGAAAAAGTAGATACTATCTATTTAAATGCTAAAGGCTTTGGGGGCAATAATGGCTCTTGTGGTGTAGTAAGTCCAAGCTTCATTAAATCAAAAATCAATAAAAAAGATTTAAAAAATTATGAGGAAAAACTTTCTGATACTGAAGCGAAAAGAAAAGCTTATTTGGAAGAAAGTAATAATGGAAATTACAACCTGATTTATCGCTTCAAGGAAGAAGTTCTTGATCCTTCAGGAGATATGAAAATAACAAAAGATAAAATATCTATCTCTGATTACAAAGATATTGATTTATAAACTATCTATCTAAAAGCTTGTCCTTAGGAAATAGCCTTCCAATTAGGGGTATAAGTGGTAACAAATAAATATATTTTTTTGGAAAAAATCTTTGAATTCTGTCATACCAGCGAGCATCTCCTCCAACCAATATNCTTTTATTTTTTTTCTTGATGTTTTTTAAAATNATCTTTGCTGCTGTATTGGCATTAATNGGAGCTTGATTTTTAAATATTTCTCCTACCTCTTCTTTTGTTTTNGCCTTAGGNCCAAACAAATTAGGTCTTTCGTCCTCTCTATCAAGATCTATTTCCAANTTGTCGTTTTTAACACCATAGTTTGCAATATTGGTACCAATATGACCNGGATGAACTGAATATACNTCAACTGGAGAATCTTCCATTTTCATTTCGAGGGCTAAAGTTTCAGTAAAAGCTCTTACNCCGTATTTACCNACATGATAAATGGATTGCGTAGGCACCGACAAAAGCCCAAAAATAGATGAAGTATTAATTATGGCTGCTTCAGGTCTTTTTTTAAGATGAGGTAAAAAAGCTCTAGTTCCATTTATTACTCCATGGAGNAGNATNCCTAAACCCCAGTCCCAATCTTCATCAGTCGAATCCTCAACAGTTTGTGANAAAGCAACTCCAGCATTATTGAAAACCATATCCACTGCGCCATGTTCATCTATCACTTTTTGCGGTAATGCAAAAACAGCCTCTTTGTCNCTTACNTCTATTACATGTTTGGAAACACCTACATTATANTTTTTCAGNAGNTCAGCTGTTTCATTAAGAGTATCTTCATTCCACTCTGCTAAAGCTATNTTTGCTCCNGATTTNGCNAGTTCTATAGCTAATTCTCTACCCATNCCAGAACCTGCTCCGGTNATGACNGCAACTTTNCCTTCAAAATTTTTCATAATGTTCTCCGCTCAATAAATATAATTTANGACAGTANGACTGTCCAATTTTTAANGAAAATTTTAAATATCTATAACTTTTTTNGAAGNTAAAAAGNTTAATATGGGGTTTAAAGTCAANCCTTGAATNGTGGTCTCGTCACCTTCGGTAGATAAAAATAAATTTTTTCCTAGTGATTCAAATCGATAGGCTCCACAAGCCATGAAAGGCTCATCTTTATCAATGTAATCTTTGATTTCTNAATCTGATAAAGATTTCATGGTAAGAGCTGCTTGTGCATAATGCGACCAAATTTCTTTTCCNTCTTTGCAGATGCTGATACCGCAGTTTTGGTAATGNGTNTTTCCAGATAATTTAGATAATGTTTTAAAACANTTTTCCTTAGTNAGAGGCTTACTAAAAATTTCTTTTTCATAACAGCATATTTGATCCGAACCAATNACATAAGCATTTTTCTTTTTATTGCTNACATCTAAAGCTTTGGCTTTCGCTAAAGCAAGACAATAATCTTTNAAATTATCGCTTGANAAAGATTGTTTAAGATCCTCTTCTNCNANTTCNGAAGGAATAACTTCAAAAGGAATTCCTGAGTCNTCTAAAATTTTTTTTCTTATAGAAGAATTTGATGCAAGGANAATNTTATATTCAGGTATTGATTCTGAACTCAAGATTGGTTGGANTTAGAATGTATAAGATTCATAAATTCTGTGCGAGTAATAGCGTTCTCTTTAAAAACNCCCAACATTCTACTTGTTACNGTACTTGTTTCGGTTTTATGAATTCCTCTNGTAGTCATGCATTGATGTGCAGCATCAATTACCACGGCAACTCCTTTTGGCTTTAAAACGTTATTGATAGTNTCCGCAACTTGCGCAGTCATAGTTTCNTGGGTTTGTAATCTTTTACCAAANATATCAATTATTCTAGCTAGTTTACTTATNCCTACTACNCTTTGGTCAGGTATGTAGCCAACGTGAGCAACNCCTAATATNGGAACCATATGATGTTCGCAATGAGACTCAACTCGAATGCCCTTCACAATNACCATTTCATCNTAACCTTCGACTTGTTCGAAAGTTTTAGATAGGACTTCTTCAGGATCTTCATCGTAACCAGCAAAGAATTCACCATATGCTTTGATNACTCGCTTAGGNGTCTCTACTAATCCTTCTCTAGTAGGATCNTCTCCAGCAAAAGCTAAAAGAGTTTTTACAGCTTCCATTGCCTCTTCAGGTGACGGTCTGGAAATTGGTATAGCCTTTTTGGCAAAATTTTTCTTTGTCATTATAAATCCTTAAAAACAGTTATATTTTACAGACTTTTTTATAACTTTTAATCATTATCTTCTTCTGGTANGGGATTAAAAGGNAAAGGTCTTTCTTGNCTACTATATGTTACAAAATCAANTATTTGAACAATGTAATTCCTNAATTTNATCGAAAAAGTTGATAAATGCGAATTTGGTTCCTTANTGAACAANGNAAATAAGAATTGTGTCCCTGCAATAATCCATAAGACTAAGTCTAAAAATCCTAATAAGAACAGGTAGAAAACAACCAACCCAGCTGTAATCCAAGTAGAAGGATGCTTAACCTTTTCAGGGATAACATCTTTAAAATTNTTCNTTTCTTCTGCTTCAACTTCGGCAATTACCGAAGAATCATCATTTTTTTCAGTCATATGCGGTGTCAATATTACCACTTTCGTGGATAAACTTTAAAAAACATTTTTTAGGGTCTTTTTTTAAATAAACAATCTTATATAAAGCATCAATTATAGGCATATTTAAAGATAGCTTCTTCTTTTCTAAATAAAGAACTTTTAATGTTCTATACCCTTCTACAGACTGCCTTACCATTGATAAAGCTTTACTAGGACTATTTCCTTTGCCTAAAAACTTACCAAAAGAATAATTTCTACTTTTTTCAGAGCTGCTTGTAGCTATTAAATCTCCAACTCCTGATAGACCAAGAAGAGTTATAGGATTAGCATTAATTTTTTTAAAAAGTTCGGACATCTCTGACAAAGATCTTGTTAGCAACATAGCCTTAGTATTTGATTCAAAACCTAATCCATCAGATAGACCAGAGCATATCGCATATAAGTTTTTTAAAGCTCCGGCCATTTCTATTCCTTTGGTATCATTTGATAAAAATATTTTAAAATAATAGCTATCAAAGAGATCTGATACTTGTTTTAAAGATTTTTTATCACTTCCTGCGATTACTGATGCA
>NZFZ01000012.1 GCA_002689405.1 Gammaproteobacteria bacterium
AAAAATAGATAATGATTTTGAGGAGGGGATTCCCAAAGATTTGGAACCATTGTTCAGAGAAATTGGAAAGGTTTATTTGCCTTACTTATCGGCAAATGTAGAAGCAGTAAAACAAAATAAAACGAAATTTGATTTCAAATTTGGAAATGTTTTTCTAAAAAATGCAAGATACTCTCTATACAGAGTATGGTGTCTGAAAGAGTTAAGAGATCGTTACAGCAAACTTGAAGAGAAGGAAAAAACTCAAGTGGAAATTCTTCTTAAAAAGTTTGGATGTTGGGAACCTTTATGGAGAGATAAAAATCTTCCTTTGATGGATAATCAAGAAGAAGAGTTACCCTTTAGAGCAGATAGAAAGATGCTCGGAGTAAACGAATGACAAAAAAAATGAAACTGTACGATTTTCCAAAAGCTCCAAATCCACGAAGAGTAAAAATATTTGCTCATGAGAAGGATATTGAATTGGAACTTATAAATTGCGATATGGGAAAAAGAGAGCATAAAACTCCTGAGTTTTTAACAAAAAATCCTAGCGGAAAGATTCCTGTATTGGAGCTTGAAAATGGAGAATGTATCTCTGAATCTGTAGCCATTTGTCGTTATTTAGAACTTATCAAGCCTGAGCCAAACTTATTTGGTAAAAATGCTTATGAGATTGCCTATATTGAAAGTCGAAATAGGCATATTGAATTTGAACTTTGGACTCAAATAGGAACCTCTTGGGTTAATGGTCCGATAGTAGGTAGTTTGGGTATTTTTGACCAAATACCTGATGCGAAAGCTGCAAGTGATAAGAACGTTAGAGCTTATTACCAGCGACTGGATCGAGAATTTGGTTTGAACAATTTTGTTGCAGGAGAACGCTTTACTATTGCAGATATTACTCTAGTATCGGCAATAGACTTTGCTTCTGAAATGGTAGATTTAAAACCAAATGAGGATTTAAAGAATTTGCATCGATGGCATGAGGAAGTTTCTTCAAGACCCAGTATGCAAATCGAAGGATAAAGTTTTATTATTTAAACCAAGGAGAAAAAATGCCTGAAATGACAGTGTTGGGATGGTTTCATACCATTTTAGGAATAGGTGCGGTTTTAACCGGATTTTATGCCATAGCAAAATTCAAAATTATTTCTCTAAAAAATAAGATTGGTCAAATTTATGTTGTCTTAACTGCAATAGTGGCAGGCTCTGCGTTGGGTATCTACAACCAAGGTGGATTTGGAATAGCTCATATCTTGGCTGTTTTAACATTGATAGCTTTGGTTGGTGCTATTGTCATGGAGAAATTTAAAATATTTGGTGGTTTTTCAAAATATTTTCAGGCACTGGGTTATACAAGTACTTTTTTGTTTCATATGATTCCTGCAATTACAGACTTTCTCAGAAGAATTCCTGTTGGTGATCCCTTTGTCGATTCTTTTGAATCTCCCTTGCTAGTAAATTTTCAATTATCCTTTTTACTGATTTACTTTGTCGGTATCATCATGCAGATGATATGGCTTAAAAAAAATGGAGAGATTCGATGACAGATGAAACGTATTCACCCCCAAAAGTATGGACTTGGGATCAAGAAAGTGGTGGTAGATTTGCAAATATAAATAGACCAATTTCTGGAGCAACACATGATAAAGAACTGCCTGTGGGGAAACATCCCATGCAACTCTATTCNCTTGGAACACCAAATGGAGTGAAGGTCACTGTNCTTCTTGAAGAACTTTTGGCNTTGGGACATGAAGGTGCTGAGTACGANGCNTATCTGATTAANATTGGAAATGGCGATCAATTTGGAAGTGGTTTTGTTGAAATAAATCCNAANTCTAAAATTCCTGCTNTNTTAGATAGAAGTTCAGANCCACANACGAGAGTTTTTGAATCCGGNGCAATTTTGGTTTATCTNGCTGAGAAGTTTGGTGAGTTCATCCCNACTGANCCTGCCGCAAGAGCTGAATGNATGTCTTGGCTTTTTTGGCAAATGGGTAGCGCTCCNTACTTGGGNGGGGGATTTGGACACTTTTATGCCTATGCTCCAGAAAAATTTGAATATCCCATTAATCGTTTTGCNATGGAAGTTAAACGTCAGNTGGATGTCTTGGATAAAAATTTAGAAAATAGAAAATTCATTTGTGGCGATGAATACAACATTGCCGATATGGCAATTCATCCTTGGTACGGNTATTTGGTGCTGAAAAATGCATACAATGCAGCAGAATTTTTAGATGTGAAATCNTATAANAATGTTGTTCGTTGGGCNGANGAAATTTCNGANAGACCNGCCTTTAANAGAGGNGCTAGAGTNGGNCGACCTCCTAGNGGACCGGAAGACAANGCAATTCCTGAAAGGCATGATGCCAGNGATCTTGATTAANNATGAGCAGTAAACTTAANATTTTTGGTGTNCCNATGTCTCAGGCTGTAAGGACAGTTCTATGGATGATGCTNTATAAAAAATTANCTTTTGANNTNATNATTACNGCNCCNGGNTCNCCAAAAGAAAANGGAACTCGTCATCCTTCTTATTTGGAAAAATATCCCAATGGAACNATTCCTGGCNTAGAAGATCNNGAAACTGGATATTTATTATCGGAGTCGATCGCAATCATGTGNTACTTGTGNAACAAACACAAATGGGACGATTTGTACCCAGAAGATCCTGAACTGAGAGGAAAGGTCGATCATTACCTTCACTATCATCACCGAAGNATCAAAGANGCATCCACTGGTTATTTCGCACCAATTTTAAGACCTGATTTGGGACTTTCAGAAGACTTAATCAATATGTCTCAAAAAATGTTTAATAATGCCCTCAAAGCCTTAGAAAGCCAGTGGCTTAAAAAAAATAAATTTATTGCAGGAGACCATGTCACCATTGCCGATTTTTCAGCGTATGTTGAAATTGCTCAACTGAATACGCAATTTACCAATCTCTATAACTATAGTGACTTTGAAAATCTAAGTCGTTGGTTGGAGGACATGAGCAAGCTTCCTTATCACGATGACGTTCACATGGTTTTAACCAAAATGGGAGATATAAGTGAAACGGTTCCCGAAATGGAAATTATCATGAAAGCCAATTTAGAGACTTTCAGCCATTTGAATGAAATCGCTTCAAGACTAAATTAACGTTCTTTTATCTTTTAAGGACTTTAATTATTTCTTCGACCTTGCTCTCGAACTCTTTTTCTCCTTTCAAAGAGTCCTTAACACATTCCTCTAGATGTGTTTTTAAGATTTTTCCTTCCACTGAAGCAATAGATTTTCTAACAGCTTTGATTTGATTGAGTATATCGACACAGTATTTCTCTTCTTCAATCATTTTAGCGATACCTCTGAGTTGACCTTCAATCCGCTTTACACTTGATAATTCTTTTTTATGACTGGGATGACTCATGATTTTTTTAAATGATATTGGGAATGAGATAAGTAAATATTGTAGCAAACGTAAAGAGAATAACTGAAAAATAGTAGATTGACCTTGAACGTTTTCTAGTTCGAAGACAAATTCTCCCTAACTCGGGATCTGCAGGACAAGGAAGATAATAGGTTCTGTAATTTATGTAGCCAGCAAAAACCAATATAAGAAGAGATACCAAAGTTATAGAAACTTTGTATTTTGAAATCACTACCAAAAAAGGGAATATAGAAATGATGCTTGCAAAAGTTGCTCCTGCTCCAACAACTATAAATATTGCTGGTAATGCACAACATATCAATGTAGATGAAGATGCAAATAAAGATATGAAATTAGCAGATCGGTCAAACATGTTAAATTTTCATCAGCTTATAGTCTGTTGCATTTTGACCATTCATTAATATTTTTTCTTTGATTTCCTTAAATTCAATTTTCTTACTTAAAGAATAGGCAATCACAACTTTTCCATTTTCAAGGTCAACATCTATTTTTTTTACTTTGGTATCTTTAAGAAAAGCCTTTTCGATACCTCGGGCACAAAAATCACAGACCATGCCTTGAACATTAATTATTGCAACTTGAACATCTTTAAGATTTTTTTTAAATTCATCGAACCTTTCTTTATCTAATTTATAATTTTTTCCGTCCACGTAAACATCATTTTGATGAATTGCATGACCGTGGTGCTCATGGGAATCATGATTTTTTTCGGCAAAAATTACTGACGCCATGAACATTAAAATTAAACATATCAGTCTCATATTTCCTCCTTAAAATCTGTACATGAGATGAGCATCGGTTCTTGTTTTGTTGTTGTAACCAAGTTCTATTAAAAAATCACCTTTGAAAAATTTAATTACGGGATAAGTTGACCAGCTATCTCCTAAAGAATTCTTTTTTGTTTTGAACATCAACCAGGTATGCAAGTCGCCATATTTTCCTAGGTAGGGCGCTATCCCAAATTGAAGATATTTTTCTGAGAAATCTTCAAAGTCATTGAAGCTTTCTTTATATCCAATGCCAACAAACCATCTTCTCGTTTCCCAATCACCGTGGAGACCATAAAAATGACGATCAAAGTTTTCAGGGTCAAGGCCTGATTGAAAATATAAATTGCTTTGAGAATTCTGTGTATTTTTTCTGTTTAGTAAATAAGTAAATCTAAAAAAAGTATACTCATCATCAAAATAATCATCTTTTGCTATTTCCAAGCCTATTGAATACTTAAAACTAGGAGAATAATGAAAATAGACCGAGTCTTTGTAAATATCAGAATGAGACATGAGGGTGAATCCTTCTGGATAAGAAATGGGTCTTGCTTGACTATACAGAGAAGCCATTAAGCAAAAAAAAATATTATCCTTATACCCATGGGGGGTATAGTAATATAATTTTGGAATTTAGCCAGCTATTTTTTTGAACATTTTGCCGGTGAAATTAAGAACGGCTTTTCTAGTCATGAAACCAGTAACGAAATTTAAAACTCTATTGCCTCTGCCACAAATGACGAATTGTCTATTTTTTTCAAAACCTTCAAGACATTCCAAAGCAACATCATGCGAAGTTTGCATAGACATTCCAGAAGCTGAGTTATCTCGATTTTGATATCTTTCCGTTAGTTCCTCAGATTTTTCTGTAGCTACTCTGGCAAACTCTGATTCTGTTCCTCCAGGAAGAAGCGCCATAACTTTGATATTTTTATCTTGATATTCAAACCTAATTGCTTCAGAGAACATCAAAACATATGCTTTTGAAGAAGAATAAATACTTGCATATGGTATTGGTGCTAAAGAAGCCATAGAGCCAACATTTATGATGCCACCACCACCTTGTTTGACCATATCAGGCAAATACAAATGACAAAGATCTGTCAGTGTTACAACATTTAGCTGTAGCATCTCTGCATAATCATCTCTTTCAAAGCTAGTTAATTCTCCCCATCTGCCGTATCCAGCATTGTTAATTAAGATATCGACAGATAAATTTTGAGATTTTATTTGGTTATATAAAGCTTCAGCAGAGCCTTGAATAGAAAGATCTTCTATAAAAACATGCGCTTTTCCACCAGATGCCTTAATTTTTTCAGCAAGGGCATGCAATTTATCTTCTGATCTTGCAGTCAAAATAACTTCTGCACCTCGTTTGTTTAATTCTTCAGCCAAGGCATAGCCTATTCCAGTTGATGCGCCTGTTATTAGGACTTTCTTATCTTTATATATACTCATGAATTCATCTTACTAAGTTTCAATACCTAAATAAATTATTTATCATGATTTGATGAACGAATCNAAAATTAAAGANTTTCTNGATTCATGGGCNAAAGGAGTAATTGAGATAGGNAAAGNTTATTCTAAAAAAGAAGATTTTGAAAAAGAAGCTTTGAAATTTTTATCTAAGCACTACGCTTTTAAAACTCAACAGATACTTTTTAAACCAACTTTTACCAAAGAAAAAATATTTAGAAATAACTTAGATGACGCTTTGTCTTATTTCATTAAGGGCAAATTTCTAGAGGATAACGGCTTTGCATTAAAGCCATGGGAAGAAATAAATCTTCAGGAATTAAATATTTTAAATGAGAAAAACCTATCCACTGCAATGGGTTCGCTCTCATTTAAACCAGTCTCATCGAGTGAGACGACCTTAGTTGCTTTCACATTTGTTTTTTGTCTTGAAGAAGGAGAAATTAAGATAAAAATCCACCATTCTTCTCCTGTTCTCTAACTGTTAATTTTTATGAAATCTAAACCCTTAGAAATTTCAATTGTTGGAGCTGGAATTGGAGGATTGGTAGCAGCTTTAGCTTTGAAAAAAAGAGGGCACAAACCAATAATCTACGAAAAGACAGAATCTTTAAGTGAACTTGGGGCAGGAATTCAGCTTTCACCAAATGCTAACAAAGTACTCAAACATCTTGGCGTTATGGAAGAATTACAAGCAGATGTTTATGAACCAGAAGCATTTCAGTTTGTTCATTATCGAACCGGAAAAGTTTTAGCTCAACAGGCTTTAAAAAACTCATCAGTAAAGATATATGGTTCTCCAAACTACGATGTTCACCGAGCTGATTTACAAAAAGCTCTTTTAAAAATTATCAATAAAGAAGAAATTCAGATTGAAAAAAATTCTGAAATCATAGACTTATATGAAGAAGCAAATGGCGCCTTTATTAAAACTAAAGAAAGGGTAATTGGGTCGGATGCTGTAATCGGTGCAGATGGAATTCATTCAATTGTAAGAAAAAAGCTTTGGGGAGAAGATCAGGCTCGATATACGGGGAATGTAGCATGGCGAATGTTAGTCCCTATAGAAAAAATATCTTCAAAATTCATACAACAAAATACCAAAGTTTGGTTGGGACCCAAGAAGCACTTTGTACAATATTTGGTTAAAGGTGGAAATTTTTTAAATTGTGTATGTCTTGTTGAACAAAATGACTGGACGAATGAGGATTGGTCTGAAAAAGGAGATATTTCTGAACTTAAGCATATTTTTTCAGACTGGCATCCTGAAATTCAAGTGATTTTAGAAAGTACAAAACCTGATAGTTTATTTAAGTGGGGGTTGCACGATAGGGCGCCGATGAATAAATGGAGTAAAGGAAGGTTTAGTTTGCTTGGAGATGCTGCTCATCCAATGTTACCGTTTGTTGCTCAAGGAGCAGCTATGGCCATTGAAGATGGCATTGTTCTGGCCTCAAGTCTTTCTTCTTTTGATAATGTTAAATTAGGACTTAATAATTATGAGAATAAAAGAAAGTACAGAACGGCAAAGGCACAAAAAACTGCTACTAGAAATGCAATAATTTTTCATCTTTCGGATTTCTTTGCTATTTTTAGAAACTTAGTAATGAAATTTTTTATTAAAAAAATTATGGATAGTTTTTATAAATACGATGCCATCTCAAAATAAAATTTAAACTAGGACATACTTATGAAATATCGAAACTTCATGCCTTTTGGATCAATCAGTGCTTTAACTTTAGGAGGAGGTGGGATTGGTAATGTATGGGGAAAAACAACTAGAAAAGAAGCTGTCGATACTGTTCTATGTGCTATTGATTCCGGTATCAATCATCTTGATATGGCTCCAATGTATGGCAGAGGAGAGGCTGAACTAGTCGTTGGAGAAGCTCTCAAAGATAGAGACGTAACTAAATTGAAGATTACAACCAAATGTCAGTTGGGTACTCTTCCGCAAGATAAGGTTTATGAAAAACTCAATGAATCTCTTATCGAAAGTTTTGAGAGAATGAAAATAGAAAAGGTGAACTTATTTCTTTTGCATTCTCAATTGATCAAAGATGAATATCAACTACCCGTTTTAAATGATTTAAGAGATTCAATTACAACTTCTTTGTCTTGTTATTACGATTCTGTGATTCCAGCTTTCGAAAGATTGAAGTCTGAAGGAAAGATAGATGCTTGGGGAATAGGTCTGGGTGAAGAAGAAGCTTTAATTTCTGCAATAAATCATGAAAAACAACCTGAAGCCATGCAATGCGCAGTGAACGTGATGAATTCTATTGGAGCTATTGGCTACATAAGCAAAAAACCCGACCCTAATAGAATTCTTAAAGAGTGTCAGGACAAAGATATTCCCATTTTGGCCATTAGAGCTGTTCAAGCAGGAGCATTAACATCAAAAATGGATCGCGAACCTCATCCATCAGGAAGAGACAAACCTGACTTTAATGACTATGAAAGAGCAGAGCCTTTTAGAGAACTTGCAAAAAAGTGGGGTGAATCTCCAGCCTCTTTAGCACATCGTTATGCTCTTTCGATACAAAAAGTAAGCTCAGTGATTTTGGGGGTAAAAAATTCTCAAGAGTTAAAAGAATGCTTAGATGCTGAAAATATGAGTGAGTTAAGTGAAGAACAATTAAAAGAACTTAAAAAGTTATTTACTTAATTTATACATAGAAAATATCCAGAAATACTTTCCATCTTTTTCTAGGTACATTTCATCTTTCAATAAATCTAAATTAGCCATCAGACGTTTAGAGAAAGGCACCTCTTTTTCTAAAATCTTCTCCCATTTATCTGGAAAAGATTTTTGCATAGTATTTTCAATTTCTTGAATATTCGAAAAAGAGGTTGTGCAAATATTCAAACAACCGCCTTTTTTAAGGTGTCCTGGACTACCTTCAACAACTCTTACGATTAAATTTGATCCGGTATCATCAGCCTTGGGAACTTCGGTCGGAAACCAGCCAGTTACTTCAGCAATATTTTTCGATACTCCTGAAACATCGCAACAAATTAAATCGTACTTACTAGTAACATTCTGAAATAAGTCCGATTCAATAATATTTATCGAAACATTGTTTCGCCTTGCATTAAGTCTAGTAAGTTCTAGATGTTTATCGTAAATGTCGCAAGCATCTACTTCAGCAGCTCCATTTTTTGCGAAATAGATTGCAAGAGGGCCAATACCGCATCCCATGTCCAATACTTTTTTTTCTTTGAAGTCAGCCTTCAGAGCACACTCTTCACTTATTAAAGTAGGTCGGAATGCATCTTCAGAGCTTTCTAATTCTATATTGTGAAAATTTACAATCATTTTTATAAAGGGTTTATTATATGGTAGATATTCTATTTTAATTCTTATAAGGAGATGAAAATGAATGCTATAGAAAAATGGTACAAAGTTATTAAATCAGATAACCCAGATAAATACGATGAGATTTTAGCTGAGGATTGTGTTTTTTATTCTCCAGTGGTTTACACGCCTCAAAGAGGAAGAGAAGTAACCAAGATGTATTTGATGGCCGCTGGTGGAGTTTTCGGAGGAGAAGATTCGCCTAAAAAGATCTTAGATGAAAAAAGTCCGTCGAAATTTAAGTACATTAAGGAAATTATTGGTGAAAATTCAGCAGTTCTAGAATTTGAAACAGAGATTGATGGAATTTATGTCAACGGTATTGATTTAATCTCTTGGAACGAAGAAAACAAAATCACGGAGTTCAAAGTTATTGTAAGACCTCTTCAAGCGGTGAATAAGCTTCATCAACAAATGCAAGATATGCTTGAAAGAATGAAAGCGTAATTTATTTACCTAGGACCTTGTCCATCGTCAATCTTTATACAAGTTCCAGTGACGCACTCTGAAGAAGGAGATACTAAGAACAATAAAGTTGAATCCATTTGTTCTGGGGTACAAATCCTTTTTCTTGGAAATGCTTGGCTAAAGTCACCAATTCTTTCTATCATGCCATCTAGCATTTCTGATGAAAAAGCTCCTGGAGCAATAGCATTCACATTTATGTAACTTTTCGACCACTCAACAGCTAATGCTTCAGTCATTCTCACTAAAGCTTTTTTAGTTATCGAATAAAGAGAAGCTGCTGATTGTGGCGTAGTATTGAAAGCCGCAACCGAAGCAATATTTACCATTCTGCCAGGTTTTTTCTCTTCAATTAATTTTCTCGCAACTTCACAAGAGAGAATGTATGGACCTGTAAGATTAGTTTCCATTACATTATCGATCAATTCTTCCGATTGTTTAACAGCCCATTGTGCATCTGGGATGCCAGCATTATTTACCAAAGTATCAATGGTACCCATTTCTTTAGAAACAGTATCAACTGCTGATTTGATACTTTTTCTGTCAGTCATATCTATCGGTACAACCATACATTCACCCTCATTCGCCTTTATTTCCTCAGCTAAAGACTCTAGTTTCTCTTTCCTACGAGCAGATATTGCGACCTTTGCACCACAGGAAGCTAATACTTTCGCAAAACGATATCCTAGTCCTGAAGATGCTCCAGTTACCAAGGCAATCTGACCTGACAAGTCTATGGAAAAGTTTGGTGTTTTGTATTCTGACATTTTGACCTCTATTTTTTTTAATCATTACTATTACACAAGAAGATTGCCGTTTAAAATAGATTTTTAAAATATCATGCCTAGATCACTTAAAAACTGTAACAATTTTCAAGATTTAAAAGACTTAGCCAGAAGAAGACTACCAGGTCCGATTTATCATTACATTGATGGGGCAGCAGAGGACGAAACTACTTATGAAAGAAATACCGAAGCATTCCAAGATGTTGATTTAATTCCTAATGTACTTGCAGGAGTTGAAAATATTGATATGTCTGTAGAGGTAATGGGTTACAAGTTAGCATTACCAATTTTTTGTTCTCCAACCGCTTTACAGAGATTATTTCATCATCAAGGCGAAAGGGCAGTTGCAAAAGCAGCTGAAAAGTTCAATACCTTATTTGGTGTATCTTCTTTAGGGACAGTAAAACTTAAGGATATAGATGAATTGATTAAGACTCCTAAAATGTTTCAGTTCTATTTTCATAAGGATAGAGGCTTGAATGATTCAATGATTTCCATGGCGCAAGAGGCCAATTTTGAAATTTTAACTTTAACTGTTGACACGATTACCGGAGGCAATCGAGAGAGAGACTTACGAACAGGTTTCACTACTCCGCCAAAATTAACACCAAAAAGTATTTTTCAATTTGGTGTAAAACCAGCCTGGGCTTTAAATTATTTGTTTAGAGAAAAGTTTGAATTATCTCAATTATCCAGTCATGTTAATGAAGGAACAAATATTGCTATATCTGTCGGAGACTATTTCACGACTATGCTAGACCAAAGCATGACTTGGGATGATGTCATAAAGCTCAAAGAAGATTGGGGTAGAAAATTTTGTCTCAAAGGTATTATGAGTCCAAGCGATGCTAGGAAAGCAGTAGAGATGAAAGCCGATGCGATCATGGTATCGAATCATGGTGGCAGACAACTTGATGGAGGAAGAAGTCCCTTTGATCAACTCGATGAAATTCTTCAAGAAGTAGGTGGTGAAATAGAAGTTATTCTAGATGGAGGCATACAAAGAGGTACGCATGTTCTCAAGGCAATGGCGATGGGAGCTACAGCTTGCTCGGGGGGAAGAATGTATCTTTTTGGCTTAGCTGCTGCTGGCCAAGATGGAGTCGAAAAAGCTCTAGGCAATATGAAAAATGAAATCGAAAGAGATATGAAATTAATGGGCGTAAATCAGTTAAAAGATTTAAAACCACATATGCTTCGAAAGAGATAGTTTTTAGCATAGAATATGCAAAATAGATTATGAAAGCAGAATTTTTTTACAGAAATCCATTAAAAAAAGGCGAGCCAAAGCCAGCTTTTGGAGTTAAGGAACCTGATCCAGATAGGCCAGACCACAAGGGCTTCATGAAAGAAGTTTTCAATGCTAGAGAAGAAAATCACTCCTTAACCGAGTCCGGTTTTATTTTATTGAATCATAAATCAACAATGACTGATTTTTATGACGACAAAGAAGTAACAGAAATCTACTACGATGAAATGGCAAATTTGGTTAAAAAGCAGACTGGGGCTGCTCAAGTTTTTATCGTAAGTCACATTACAAGAAACGAAGCAGAAGCTGCTGAAGGCAAAAGATTAGGCGCTCATAGATTGGTACACAATGACTTTACTCCNAATTTCAAACAAACCATTCAACCCNTACTNGANGAGAATNGTTCNAACCCNAGTAGAATCACTGTNTATAATTTNTGGAGGCGTTTTGATGAAGANGGGATGGACGCACCCTTTGCTCTTTGCGATTCNAGAACAGTTTCTGAAAAAGAATTAATNCCTACTGATTTATTCAATTATGGAAAAGAAGAGGAAAANACTGAAACTTTAGCCGATGAGAATGGTTTTACCGTTGAAATATATCAATCAATGAACAGCGATAATCACAAATGGTACTTCTATCCAAAAATGAACAGAGATGAAGTGGTGATGTTTAAAACTTACGATTCTAATGAAAATCCCTTTATGCCTACTTTACATAGCGCCTTTGATGATTTGAGTTGNGATTCAAANGTTTCCCCTCGTGAGAGCATTGAAGTTAGAGCGATTTGTCTATTTGATTAGGCAAAAGATAAAAACTATCGAATTAACATAGGAGAAAAAATGTCTAATACATCAAGAGAAATTCGTTCGGAAGTAACGAGCNATGGTCAGTTAAAGCTATCNATTGAAAGTGTAGAAATGCCTNCACCNAAAGATCACGAGGTTTTNCTTAAAGTTGAAGCTTCTCCTATCAACCCATCTGACTTGGGATTATTAATAAGCTTTGCAGCAGATCTTAGTTCTATAAGTACAGAAGGCTCTGGAGATGACAAAGTTACAACTATGAATATATTACCCGCTTTGCATAAAACCATGGCTGCTAGATTTGATAAATCTATGAAAGTTGGAAACGAAGGAGGGGGAGTTATTGTCGATGCCGGGGAAGCTGGAAAAGGACTTATCGGTAAAACTGTAGGAGTAGCAGGCGGTGCGATGTATTCCGAATACAGATGTGTACCTGTAGATAGTTGCCTTGTCATGAACGATGGGACTAGTCCCAAAGAAGCTGCTTCTTCATTTGTAAACCCNCTCACTGCCCTTGGTTTTACAGAAACCATGAAAATGGAAAATCACACAGCTATCATCCACACTGCCGCAGCTTCAAATTTGGGTCAGATGTTAGTAAAAATATGTAAGGCAGATGATATTCCTCTGGTAAACATCGTAAGAAAAGAAGAACACGTAAATCTCTTAAAAGATCTTGGTGCTGAATATGTTTGTAATATGAGCGAAGATTCTTTCATGGCTGATTTAATAGCTGCAATTGATGCNACTGGTGCAACCTTAGGATTTGATGCTACCGGAGGNGGTAATGAAGGAAAATTAGCTGGACAGATTTTATCTGCAATGGANATCTCAGCAAATAAGAAAGCTTCTGAATATAGTAGATATGGNTCGGATACCTATAAACAAGTTTATATTTATGGNGGCCTAGACCCAACACCNACTGTATTGAATAGNTCTTATGGATTGCAATGGGGTTTAGGAGGATGGCTTTTAACACCNTTCATTGGAAAAGCAGGACCAGAAATTTTCTTAAAAATGAGAGAGAGAGTAGCCAATGAAATNACNACNACTTTTTCAAGCTCCTATACAGCTGAAATTTCTCTNGAAGAAATGCTNGATCCAGANATNNTGAAAAACTANGCTAAACAGGCTACCGGACAAAAGTATTTAGTTACNCCTCATAAGTAATTATCGACCTTTNAATACTGGNTGTTTTTTTTCAACNAAAGCTTTTGTAGCATTTTTNTGATCTTCTGTTTGNCCNCAGTGNACATGATGNGTGACTTCTAGATCAAGACAATCATCTACTTCTCCACTTACNGCTCTGTTTAGATTNTCTTTCATGTATCGAAAAGCAACTGCTGGACCNTCAGCAAGTTGNTTAGCTATTTCNNNAGTTTTCTGNTCAAGCTCTNCGTGTTTNACNACCCAATTAGTAAGNCCAAGTTTNAGAGCTTCTTCAGCAGGAATTTTGTCTGATAAAAAATAAAGTTCTTTTGCCTTTGATAAACCCACTAACTGAGTCATAAAGTAAGATCCTCCATAGTCACCAGAAAAGCCTACTTTTGCAAAAGCAGTNGTGAAAAAAGCACTATCGGACATTATTCTAAGGTCACAAGAAAGAGCATANGACATTCCTGCNCCGGCTGCAGGTCCATTCACTGCAGCAATNGTNGGTTTNGGCATTTTAAATAATTTACCCGAGGTGCCTCTTTGATGNATTCTTTGCTCATGGATAGCNATNTCAATTGTTCGNTTAGGATCATCTTTTTTATTGGCCATACCTTTTACATCTCCGCCCGCACAAAAAGCACCTTCAGAACCTGTAAGAATNACNGCTCTNACTTCAGAATCATTTTCAAAATCTTCTAAAGTTGCCATCATCGCTGCATTCATTTCGTCCGACATAGCATTTCTAGCTTCAGGTCTGTTCATTATAATTTTTCCNAAACCATCTCCTTTTAGAGCTTTAAGGTGATCTGTTCCCATATCTATTTCTTTCATTTTTCTCTCCTTTTATTTATCCTTAAAGTATNATTTTACAAATATTATGAGATTAAGACAGTTAGTTATCGTTGCTGAAGAAAGGGATTCTATTGCGAATCAAATTTGTGATGTGTTTGATTTAAAAGTAGCTTTTCATGATGATGGTCTCATTCACTTTGGACTTATAAACTCATTAATTCCTTTGGGCGATACTTTTATAGAGATTGTCACTCCTGTAAAAGAAAACACCACTGCAGAAAGATTTCTTAATCGTAGAGGTGGAAATGGTGGTTACATGGTAATTGTTGATTGCGACGATGTTGTTAAAGAAAAAGAGCGGGTAACCAATGAAAATATTGGAATTGTTTATGAAGTTGAGAGAAGCGAAGGCCACGTAACTGGAAAAACCATTCACCTGCATCCCAAACATATTGGTGGAGCAATAGTTTCAATAGATAAAATGGAGCCTGAGTCAGCTTGGCTTTGGGCTGGCCTTGATTGGGAAAAGTGTGTCTCAAAAAATGATAATGCTGAGAGATTGTGTGGCGTTGTGATGCAATCCGATGATAAATCCACTCTTTGTAGCAAATGGGAAAAAGCTTTTGGGGTTAAAGCAGATGAAGATCTTCAAATTAATTTCTCAGACTCCAGAATCAAGTTTATCGATGATCTTGATCAAAGAGGCGAGGGAATTAATGCCTTTGAGTTGTCAGTAAAAAATAAAGAAATAGTCTATGAAAAAGCAAAAGAACTTGGCTTGATAAAAAATGATTTAATTCATATTGGTGGAGTAAACTTCCTACTTCAATAGTTCTTAATAAGATAGTATATTTCTTTGATGGCTGATTTAGTTCACCTCTCAAGCTCAGCTTCTTCGGAAGAGATTATCGATGTTTTAAATAAAGATGCTGGAGTGATAATTGATAACCTCTTGCACTCAGATGATATTTCTAGAATCAATCAAGATCTTAAGCCGTATTTAAAGAATGATGTTTTTGGTAGAGATGAATTTACTGGATTCAAAACTAAAAGAGTTGGGGCATTAATTGCTAGATCTGAAGCCTGCAGAGAGCTGGCATTAAATCCTTTAATCAACGAAGTTTCTGAGAAGTATTTATCTCCTTTCTGCGATGGTTATCAACTGCATTTCACTTCTGCAGTAAGTATCGGTCCGGGAGAAAGTAAACAAATTCTCCATAGAGATAGAGGAATTTGGGGCGGTTATTTACCTAGAAAAGTTGAACCACTGATGAGTACCATTTGGGCAGTAACAGATTTCACTAAGGAAAATGGAGCCACACAGATTGTTCCTGGATCTCATCTCTGGGAAAAAGATCGAATTCCTAACGACGATGAAATAGCTTATGCTGAAATGAGGGCGGGATCAGTTCTTCTTTATACTGGAACTGTACTGCATGGCGGAGGAGAAAATACTTCAAAAAATGATATTCGCACCGGAGTTTTTCTGCATTATGCTCTTAATTGGCTGCGTCAGGAAGAAAATCAATATCTATCTTGTCCTCCTGAGATTGCAAAGGACATTTCNCCTGAAATAAGATCTCTNATAGGATACTCCAAGGGAGGTTACGTNCTGGGTTTTTATTCTGATCCGTTAGATNGAAATGCAGAATATGAATCTGTCTCACCAGAAAACATGTTCAAAGATAGGACNTTTGACGAATACTCTGCAATTCCAGACCCTAAGGAATTGGTTCAAAAATCCACAAAATAACTAAAAGTAGACTACACCTATTAAATAGCCACCATAAAAAAAGGCAACTGCATAAAAAGGGTATTCTCTACAAAAATTCCAAACTGATTTTAAATATTCACTAATCATTTCATCTCTTAGGGGAAGATAATAATAGACAATCATTTAGTAATTTTTGCTTATACCTTTATATAAAATTTATTAAAAAAAATTTTTTTATTACTAATTATTTCACCTTCAGATTATTGCATCCGAAATTTTTTTGAAGCATAGTAAATTGATAAATTTTAAATATATGTCTGATAGATCAGAACTCATAGAACTTCACAATAGATTGTCTAAAACCTTAGATGAAGAAAGGGTAGTTGCAAGAGAAAAGAGATACGAAAAAGGTTACAGAACGGCTAGAGAAAATCTTGATGATTTAGTAGATAAAGATTCCTTTGTAGAATATGGTCAGCTTGCTATTGCAGCGCAAAAAAGCAGAAGGGAACTTGAGGAATTGAGAACCGAAACTGCCGCTGATGGGATAATTACTGGATTTGGCAAGATCAATAGCGAAATCTTAGATGATAAAAAAGCTCTTTCTGCGATTATCATCAACGACTATTCGGTCTTNGCAGGAACTCAAGGTTATTANCATCATAAAAAATTAGATAGAATTTGCGAGACGGCTGAAAAACAAAACTTACCTGTCGTAATGTATACAGAAGGAGGNGGNGGAAGACCAGGCGACACGGATGTGCATGTTCAATTCGCAGGCTTACAGATTCCTTCCTTTAGTAATTGGGCTAAATTAAAAGGTAAAAGCTTAAGAATTGCCGTCAATAATGGATATTGCTTCGCTGGCAATGCTGCATTATTTGGAACTGCTGATTTNTGTATTTCCACAAAGAAATCTTGGTTGGGTATGGCAGGCCCTGCAATGATAGAAGGCGGAGGTCTTGGTAAGGTAAACCCAAAAGATATTGGCCCTGCTGAAGAACAAGAAAAGTTAGGCGTTATCGACTNTCTTGCAGAAAACGAAGCAGATGCTACAAATTTCACGAAGAAACTACTTTCTTACTTTCAGGGAAAACTAAATAAATGGGAAAGTAAGGATCAGTCAATTCTGAGAAACCTCATTCCAGAAAATAGAAGAATGGCTTACTCCGTTAGAGATATTATCGAAACCATTGCCGACAAAGATTCTTTTTTAGAATTAAGAAAAATTTATGGTCGAAGTGTAATTACTGGATTTATAAGATTAGAGGGAAAGCCAGTAGCTCTTATCGCAAATGATTGTCAGCATTTGGGCGGAGCTGTGGATGCAACTTCAGCAGAAAAAGCAGGTCAGTTTATTTCAATTTGTAACGAACACAATCTTCCAATAGTTTCTCTAGCAGATACCCCTGGGTTTATGGTTGGCGTTGACAGCGAAAGAGAGGGAGCTGTAAGGAAAATGGGAAGCCTCTTTAATGCAGGAGCAAACATATCAGTTCCTCTGGTAGCAATCTTTTTAAGAAAAGGCTATGGATTGGGNGCAATGGCCATGGTTGGAGGAAGTTTTTATATACCTATTTTTACAGCTTCTTGGCCGACAGGAGAATTCGGAGGAATGGGCTTAGAAGGNGCAGTAAAANTAGGCTACAAAAANGAGCTGGAAGCTGTCGAAGACGAAAAAGAAAGAGAAGAATTATTNAATAAACTTGTTCAAAAAATGTACGATGCTGGAAAAGCATTAGAGGCTGCAACGCAGTTGGAGATAGATGCAGTAATCGACCCAGCGGATACTAGGTCGATAATTTTAAAAGCTTTGGAAACTGGCTAAATTTATTCCTTAATTAAGGAGTTCTCATTACTTCAGCAGAAGTACATTTATCAATTGAAGCGGATTTTAATTTTTCTATAGCAAGTTTTAATTTTCTATATTCAGAAACTTCAGGATTTAATCCAGTAGATTTAACACCAATGAAACTTGTACCTGCAGTAGGATCATGCATTTCAAGGCCGTAAGAAGCATAACTAGTTGATCTAGACGAATTTTCAATAACTTTTTCTGCAACGCCATCAATTAAGGCAGAGTGCCTAATTCTTTCAGCTTGAAGTTCGGCACAACCTAATGTTGTAGCATCTACTTCCCAATGATAGGTTTCAGCATTTACTTGCCCTTTTCCCCCAGCATCTTCAACAAAATTATCCAGAAGATACTTTGTTGCAACAATATTGTTCTGCATAAAAGGAGTACTTGAACAGCCAACTAAAACTAATAGAGCTGTTAAAGCTAATAGTTTTGAAAATCGACCAAGTAGGTTCTTTAAATTAATTAAAATCATTGATAATTCTCCTAAGACACTTATTATGCCTTTACGACGGCAAGTTTAAGACCTTTAAAAACTTAAGTCAATTTTAGTGAAAGCTAAATTTAACAATAAAAATAGGTATTTTTATGACAAAAATCTCTGAAAATGAGTACGAAATATTAAAATTAGGNAATCCTATTTTAAGACAAACTGCTAAAGAACTTACCAAAGAAGAAATTTTATCTTCAGAAATTCAAGAATTAATTCCCAAAATGTGGGATGTTATGAAAAAAGCAGGTGGAATTGGCTTGGCTGCACCCCAAATAGGAATATCTATCCAATTAGCTGTTATAAAATTGGAAAGCGACTCAGAAAGATACGATAATCTAGAAAATTCTGAGGAATTTGTCATATTTAATCCAAAATTAGCNGTAATTGACNANCAAAAACAAGGTTTTTGGGAAGGCTGTTTGAGTGTTCCTGGCTTAAGGGGTTATGTTGAAAGGCCTCGAAAGCTTAAAATCAACTTCTTAAACGAAAATGCTGATGAAAAAGAGATAATAGTTGAAGATTTCTTAGCAACCGTATTNCAACATGAACTTGATCATTTATTTGGATTTTTATACGTGGATAGACTTAATTCTACAAAGGACTTAGTTTTTGAAGAAGAATTAACTAATATAGCGTCGGAAAAACTTTTAGACTANATTATGCTAAAACATTTTTTATTAATCGTCCTATCTTTTAATATGCTTTCTTTTGAAATTCTCCCCAAAAAAAATATNGATATAGATGCCTGGCGTTTTGTAAAAGATCAGGTCATGGGAGGCAAATCTGATGGTTCCATGGCATTAATAGAATCTAAAAATGAAAATTTTGATTTTATCTCTGCACAAGGAAATGTTTCTACCGATGGCGGAGGGTTCTTAATGTTTAGGAAAGAAATTGATGCAAATAACTTAAGTGACTTTTCTAGAGTGAAATTCAAGGCAAGAGGAAATAACGAAAAATATTTTATCCATATAAAAACCAGAGGCTCGATCTTTCCTTGGGTGAGATATCTCGGTGAATTTGAAGTTTCTAATGAATGGCAAGATTTTGAAATTGAATTCACTGAATTCATTCGTTACAGTAATAA
Source organism: Gammaproteobacteria bacterium (assembly GCA_002689405.1). Lineage (GTDB taxonomy): Bacteria > Pseudomonadota > Gammaproteobacteria > Magnimaribacterales > AG-339-G14 > MEDG-81. Next base: position 19,418 of record NZFZ01000012.1, read on the forward strand.
AAGTNCAAAAAAAAGGAATCTTAACCCTAATAAAATAAAACTTATTGGCGTTGAAGCTTCTGGAAGGGATTTTGATATGGACATTGATATTGCTTCGATGNGTTTTTCCAAATAATTTAATCAAAAAGATGATTACTAAAGCAGACGACTATCCAATACACCAACTACCTCATCCTGTTTCAGAAGTCGGCACAGAAAGAAATTTTTATGATCGTTATTTTTTTAATGGATATTCCAAAAAAGAAGATTTTTATTTTGCTGCTGTACTTTGTTTGTATCCTAATTTGAATATCATGGATGCTTCTTTCACTTTAGCAGTTGACGGAAAGCAACATAATATAAGAACTTCAAGAATTCTAGGCCTTGAGAGACTAAATACAAAAGTGGGTCCTATTGAAGTTAAAGTTCTCGAGCCTTTAGAAAAGCTTTCCGTTGAACTTACAAATAATGATTCAGACATTACAGCAAAGCTAGAATTCACCAAAAGATTTGAACCCATGCAGGAGCCAAANATGACTCTTTTTAATGGTCCTAGAAAAATAATGGATACCTGCAGNNTAACNCAGCATGGAAATTGGTCTGGNGAAATTAAAATNAAAGATGAAGTTATCAAAATATCGNCAAAAGAATTTATTGGAACNAGAGANAGATCTTGGGGNNTTAGACCCGTTGGAGCAGGGGATAGNCAACCTATGGTGCCTTTTGAAATGCCCCAATTTTTTTGGCTTTGGGCTCCTGTTCATTTTGATGANTTAGCGACACACATTTATTACNTTGATAANGAAAAAGGAGAAGCTGATAATGCTTTCGCAAAAATTCAATTCGATGANGGAAAAGAACAATCTAATTTTGTNTCNCATCAAAAGTCTATNTCNTANNNACCCAAAACAAGAAGAGTTGAANCNTTANCTTTGAACTTAAAAACTTCNCAAGAGGATTTATTTGAATTTCANATTACTCCTAAAGTNAATATGTTTATGTGTGGNTTAGGGTACATGCANCCTGATTGGGGNCATGGCCAATTNAAAGGAGAATTAGAAACTCACTANGACACCTATGANTTAAATGANGATCCNCAAGATCCGCCATTTCTTCATATTCAATCATTGTGTGAAGTTAAGCTTANGACTCCNGAANAAGAGCTTCAAGGTNGAGGTGTTTTAGAACAATTGTTTTTNGGNCCTCANGAGCCTAGTGGGTTTAANGANCTTTTCGATAANCCCTAATAATGCCTGTTTCTTCAGAAAAAAATTTCCAAAAAAAATTATNAATTTTTAAAAGNTGGCTCGAAACGAAAGANCGTTANAANAAACAAAANATTTCNNTNCAGCCACACNAATCNTCAGANGCAANNGGTTTTTCAAATGAAACTTTCTCTTGCAAANTTTNAGGGAAAAACATTGATGANGATATAGTCTTGAGAATAAAGCCAACNGGCTTTCAAGTATTNCCTGAATATGATCTTGGGTTGCAAGTNGAAATCATGAAGCAATTAAAACAANTTAAATTNCCTGTACCGGAAATTTTATTTTCTGAACNNAATGAAGAAATNATTGGATCAGAATTTTATGTAATGAANTATGTCAGCGGAGAGGCGCCTTCCGANAATCCACCATANCATATGGATCCTGAAGGNATGATGGGGAGAGCNTCTCCAGATCAAATTAGATCAGTNTGGTTNGGNTGGTTAGAAAACNTAGTATCTTTTCANAAAATAAATTATGAGGATTTAGAATTGAGTNTGATCGATAANAGANNCAATGAAAGCTCTCATNTNCNGTCTGATCTNCAATACTACAAATCNTTCATGGAATGGGGTATGGATGGAGAAGNAAATGNATTTNTAGAAGANGTTNTTCTTTGGTTATCTGAAAATCTTCCTNTNAANCCNAATCCAAAAAAACTTTGTTGGGGNGACTCAAGANTAGGAAACNTNCTCTTTGAAAATTTTCAGGTAAAGAGTTTACTNGACTGGGANATGGCAACCATNGGAGATCCTTTNTGNGATTTAGCTTGGGGNCTTACAACCGANGATGTNAGTAGCTACGGGCTAAATATTGAAAANCTTCCAGGATCGATTTCAAATGAAGAAGCAATAAAATTTTGGGAAANAAANACCGGCTATTCAGCTGANAATTTCTTTTATTACNGAATATTATGTCTATTTAAATTTTCNGTGATAATGATTAGAGTTGCAAAAAAATTAATTCATAATGAAATAATGCCTTTAGATAGCGATTTTCACGTNAATAATCANGTATCAAATTACTTAAGANAGGAATTTAATGAAAAAAATNANAATNGAAAAANAGATTAAATGTTCAGCCGATTCACTTTGGGANCTNTTTGCNGACGTTACGAGATCTGATTGGGTGCCTTTTGCAAANGAAATTGTTCTTGAAAANGANGTAAGGACTTTCAAAATGGATGGCGTTGGAGAAATTAAGGAAAAAATCATTGAAAAGGATCAAGCAAATAAATCTTTGACTTATAGCGTNATNAAATCCCCCGCACCTTTGAATCACCATTTAGCCAAAGTTACAGTGCTTGAAGANAATAANTTCTCNANANTAGTTTGGACCTCTGAAGTTGAACCNGANGAGTTTGAAAAATTAATTTCAGATGGCATGAAATCATCCATNGAGATGATNAAAAANATNCTTGAATAACNTNCAAACCAAAAAGGACTTTTTTTATATGAAATTGGCTNTAGACGAAGCCAAATTAGCTTATTCAAAAAAAGAAGTTCCGGTTGGTGCGGTTTTAGTCAAAGACGATGAAGTAATTTCTNGTTCGCATAACCAATCAATAAGTAAAAACNATCCTTCTGGGCACGCAGAAATAAACGTGCTGAGAGANGCAGCAAAAAAAATAGATAACTATAGACTCAATGGAGCTAGTCTCTNCGTTNCNTTAGAGCCATGTTTGATGTGTTTTGGNGCNTGCATTCATGCTCGAATANATAGATTAATCTTTGCTACAGAGGATGAAAAATCAGGAGTNGTAATAAATAATTTGAATTTACAAGAGGAGAGTTTCTTNAACCATAAAATTTNAGTTTCAAGCGGAATCCTTGCAACCGAAAGCTCTGAGTTATTAAAGAAATTTTTTCAAGAAAGAAGAAATTAGATTTTAAATTCAGTCCAAACTGGAGCATGATCGGAAGGTTTTTCCATACCCCTTATTTCGTAATCTATTTCAGATTCAATTGCCATCTCCAAAAGAGGTTTTGTTACCCATAGATGGTCAATTCTTAAGCCTCTTTTTGGATTATCATCAAACCCTCTACTNCGGTAATCAAACCAGCTGAACTTATCATTAGAATCNGGGAAAAACTTTCTGTAAGAATCNAAAAATCCCCAANTTTTTATTTTTTCTAACCATTCTCTTTCTTCAGGNAGGAAACTNCATTTTCCCGTTGCAAGCCATCTTTTTCTATTGTTTTCTCCAATACCTATATCAATATCTTCTGGGGAAATATTTAGNTCTCCCAAGATAATAATATTGTCNTCTGNAGTAAAATNNTCATTNAAATAGATCATCAAGATCCTTAAAAAACTTTTCNTTATAAGGAAATTTTTTTGGATGATCTCTGCTTTCTCCTTGNGGAAAATACCCATTGATAATGGTNANTTCTTGAGAAGAAAANTTNTGTNTTGANGAAATTAGNCTACATTGNGCATCTTCTTNATCTGTCGGAAANCCTATTTGAAAATCCAANGGTTCTGATTTGNANAGAGTTGANACTCCGTAATGTCCTTTTTGCCCATTAATTATNGCTTTGTAACCCANTTCATTTATNCTNTCCATNGGATANTTTTCATTNTCTACTTTTGTCTCTTGCAGACANATAATGTCTGGNGAGTGNTTATCAATTAANGCNCTCATCTGNTGCAGCCTNGCTCTTAAGCCATTNACATTNAAAGAAAAAATTTTCATCTGAANTCNNANCTNGAAAGNCTTTTNGGCTTATTAAAATNAATTTGATCAATTAAAATTCTNGCTGCNTCTTCAAGAACCATTTTCTCCGAAAACTCATTTAATTCTTCAGGATCAGCATCTAAAAACTCTTGAAAATTTAAATAGGGCTTTAAACCTACAGAAACTCTAAATCTATTTTCAATGAAAAGTCTTATTTCTTCTTGCGCGTTTTTTTCAGATTTTCTTACTAAATAATTTACGGGAATCAGTTTTTTTTCC
>NZFZ01000013.1 GCA_002689405.1 Gammaproteobacteria bacterium
GGGTTTTCAAGATGTTTTGTTCAAAGGAAAATCTCTTTCTGTACCGCAGGAATTTAATAGCTACGTAATGGAAAATGTATTATTTAAAATATCTTTCCCTGCAGAATTTCATGCTCAAACAGCTGTTGAAGCTGCAGTAAAACTTCATCCCGAAATAATTGATAGATTAGAAGAAATAGAAAAAATAAATATTACAACGCATGAGTCTGCAATTAGAATCATTAGTAAAGAAGGCAAATTAAATAATCCTGCAGATAGAGATCACTGTATTCAATATATGACAGCAATCGGTTTGTTAAAAGGTGATTTGGTTGCCGAAGATTATGAGGACGATGTTGCCAATGATCCGAGAGTTGATTCTTTAAGAAATAAAATGTTTGTTGAGGAAAACAAAAATTATTCCAAAGACTATTTAGATCCCGAAAAAAGGTCAATTGCGAATGAACTGCAAATAATTTTTAAAGATGGTTCTTCTACAAAAAAAGTAGAAGTAGAATATCCAATAGGTCATCGAAGAAGAAGGGAAGAGGGAATTCCTGTTCTAATCAAAAAATTTGAAGAGAACCTAAAAACACAATTTTCTACAGAACGCGTAGAAAAAATAATGAAAATTTGTGAAGATCAAAACGATTTAGAGAGTCTTAATGTGACAGACTTTATGGAAATTTTAATAAAAGAATAAATCTTTGGGAGAATAATTATGCTGAAACTACATTTTGCACCTGCTTCAAGAGCAGAAAGAGTTCTTTGGCTTCTTGAAGAACTAGAATTACCTTACGAACTAAATTCAATGCCATTTCATCCAGAAGCACTAAAATCTGATGAGCATAGAAAAAGACATCCACTTGGAAGAATTCCGGTTCTTGAGGATGGAGATGTGAGCATATATGAATCAGGTGCTATTATTGATTATGTCCTTGAGAAACATAAAAACGGCGGACTGAAGCCAAGCGTAGATTCTCCTGAATATCCTTATTATCTTCAATGGTTTCATTTTTGTGAGGGCATGATTGCTCAGCCAATGAACACAATTGTGGTTCATACCATTTTGTTACCGCCTGAAAGAAGAGACGAAACGGTCTTAGGTCAAGCTCAAAGACTTGCTTCTAAATCCCTTCAAGCCATTGAATTAGCTCTTGAAGGAAAAGAATATTTAATAGGGGACTTCTCAGGGGTAGAATTCATGACAGGCCACTGTTGTACTAAATTATCCAATTTAGGATGTGTCACAGATGATATGCCTAACTTAAAGGGCTATGTCGAACGAATTGAAGCAAGGCCTGCTTTTAAAAAATCTATAGAGACGACTTAAAAGGAACTGTATATTCTTTCTTTACATTTCTTTTTAAGGCTTCTTCTTTATAGAAGGTAGGTTTGTACTTTTCGTCGATGTACAACTCCAGTTGATCAGAAAAATGCGAGGAGTTTTCATCTTGAGTGGCGCTTCCAAATTGATGAATACTTTTTGACTCTTGATTTCCTTCTTTATCCCAACTGACGTGAATATATAGACCATCGCCACCAACTGCTTTTAGATCGCCATCTTCTTGCTCAAGACCATATATAGCTCTTAAAACGTCAGGACCTCCTTGAACAGGGATTTTTTTCTTTCCTCTATACATGAAATTTCTTTCTGACCATTTTGGATTTAATTTTCCATAATTTTTTAAAGTATCTTCTACACACGTTTTAAAACTTTCTTCTGATTCTGGAGGAACTTCTGTTGCTTGTTCTGCAAGCCATTCGGGACTCAAGACACAAACTCCAAGAGTTGCAGACTCATTATCAAAATCTGTCTTTAAATCCCAATTTTTCAGGATCGTTTGACCTTTTTTTAAATTCTCATTTTCAAAATTTAATCCAAAAATTTCTGAAACATACTTATATGACCTAGAATCTATCGAATAAGAATTATCAAATTTGAAATCATCAAAATCTTTTTCAGTTATTTGATCTTTTTCCATAAAAAGCTCTTTAATTCTATATGCTCTATTTGTCATTCTGGTTTGCAGGCCTAGAGTTTGAGAATAGTTTTCTTTTTTTAGGTTATCTTTTGGATCTGTAACCTTAAATGGATCCTGATTGGTACTTGCAAGCCATCCTGATGAGGGATTCAAGATTTGAGGTATCTCATCGAATTCTACAAATGTTTCCCATATGTATTTAGATCTAGTCCCATCGACAATTCCTGACCAATCTAGGCCTTCCAATCTTTTTGGCGAAGAAGAATTATGAAGAAAATAGATATTCCCTTTTTTATCGGCATAAACACCATTAAAAGAGATGATAGATCTCATGCTCATTGCATTTATCCATTCTTCGAGGTTATTAGCTTTATTTAATTTATACCATTGTTCAACTTGCTTGATATCTTCCATACCTGCAAACCTTAAAGCATATGATTTTTCTCCTATTTCAAGAACTGGTCCGTGTTTGGAATATTTAACTTTTCTTTTAACTGTCCAATTAATTGGGCCAAATATTTTCACAGGAAGTTCGATGGTTTCTTTTTCCAGATTTAACCAAACATCATCTAAAAGATATTGATCTTTATCATTTGGATTAATAACTAGTTTATAGATATCCGTTAGATCTGGTTTATTTACAGTAAAACCCCAGCCTAAATTTTCATTGAAACCAACAAAAATAAAAGGCGAGCCTGGAAATAGACCTCCCATCATGTTGAGACCTTCCTCACTTTTGATGTGAGCCTCATACCAAGCTAAGGGGCCTTCTAAAGGTTGATGCGAATTGATCATTAATCTAGTGGATCCATCTGAACTTTTACTGGGGCTAATTGCATATGCATTGGAGCCTGTCACCAAATCGTCTTTTTCATACAAATTAGAAAAACTTTGCTCTGATGCATCTTCTAATTTTTCTAAACTTTGAATTGAACTCACTACACCAGAAAATAAAAGATTTTGAATAGCAAAACCAGCCACTATATCTTTTGCAGTAAAAGGAAAATGTTTTTTGAAACTATTATTTGGATTTTTAAGCATCCAGTAATTCAAACCAGTTGCGTATGCTTCTAATACCGATCTAACATCATCTGAGAGGACTTCTTGATATTGCTCCTCAACTCTTTCTCTGATTTTTAGAGCCTTGATTAAATAGTCAATCACAGCTCCACTTGAGCCATCTTTTAGTCCCATTTGTGCTCGATACAAATACATATTCTCAGCAATGTTTTTAATATCATCTTCGGCATGAGCAAATGCTAAGCCAAATGCTACATCGGCATCTCTTGTTCCTGAAATATGGGGAACACCCCAAATATCCCTTGAAATTTTTGCCTGATATTGCTGAGCATCCGAAATAATTTGATTTTCGTATTCAAGAATATTCATCTGACATCCAGCTAAAAAAGTAATACTCAGAAGAATAAGAATTTTATTCAAGATTTATCCCTGTTAAATCTGTTAATTCTTTTAGAGCTTGATTGCTATCCAAGACTTTTATAGTAGCAATACCCAGCTCCCTTGCGGGTTTAAGATTTATACCTAGATCATCTAAAAAAATTGTCTCATTAGGATCAGCCCCAGTAATTTCTAAAGCTTTAAGGTAAAAATCAAGGTCAGGTTTTCTAATGCCTAATTCTTTTGATTCAATTATGTGATCAAAGTTATTCATTATTTCCAGTCTTTCTTTATTAGCATCATCTAAAGCAGATTGGTTTTTATCACCGGAATTAAAATTATTGGTCAAACAAGCAAGTTTAAAATTTTTTGACTTTAATTTCTCTAAAGCTCTTACCATTTCTGGTCTAACTTCGCCTTGTAAGAGGCTCAATACTTCTCCTCCATTAACTTCGTGTCCAAGAGATTTGCTTTCTTCTTTGAAAAGCTCATCGAACTCATCTGGGCTTATTTTTGATTGTTCAAGCTTAGCCCATGCATTCGCTTTATGGTTAGTTGAGTTAACCTTACGAATAAAATCTTTTGGGAGATGATTATCTATCTCGAATTTTGAAAAAGCTTCGAATGGGCTTGAAGTTATGACTCCTCCAAAATCCCAAAAAACTGAACTAAATCTTAATTTTTGCATCTATTCGAGTAAGGACGATTAATAGCTTATAATCTAGCTTTCAAGTTTAAACGATATGTCAGGAAATACTATTGGTAAAATTTTTTCTGTTACGACTTTTGGCGAAAGTCATGGCGAAGCTTTAGGNTGCATAATAGATGGCTGTCCTCCTGGNTTATCAATCTCCAGAGAAGAAATNCAAGCAGAANTAGATNTAAGAAAACCAGGCTCAAATAAATATACTACCCAGCGTAAAGAACCTGATGAAATAGAAATNCTTTCAGGAATTTTTGAGGGAAANACCACAGGTACTCCNATAGGGCTTCTNGTNAGAAATAAAGANCAAAAAAGNAAAGACTATAAAAATATTAAANATGTCTTTAGACCCTCGCATGCTGATTATAGTTATTTTCAAAAATATGGAATNAGAGATTATAGAGGCGGAGGAAGATCTTCTGCTCGAGAGACAGTGATGAGAGTTGCNGCTGGTGCNATNGCAAAAAAATATCTCAAGAAAANTCAAAAAATTGAAATTTTTGGNTTTTTATCTCAAATTGGAGATANNAAGATTTCTTCTTTTTCGAAAAATCAAATNAATAAAAACCCTTTTTTTTGTCCTGATAAGAAAATTGTTCNNGAGATTGAGGATATGATTGACTCTTTAAGAAANTCTGGAGATTCAATTGGTGCNAAAATTTCAGTTATGGCAACAAATGTTCCTCCTGGCTTAGGCGAACCAGTCTTTGATAAGTTAGATGCTGATTTAGCCCATGGGNTGATGGGNATTAATGCTGTNAAAGGAGTTGAGATTGGAAGGGGNTTTGAAGTTGTATCTATGCGTGGAACAGAAAACAGAGACGAAATCTCTCCTTCTGGATTTATGTCAAATAATTCNGGAGGTACAACTGGTGGAATTTCNACTGGGCAGGANATCTTCGCAAGCATTGCTTTGAAGCCTACTTCCAGCATCATGTCCTCTGGAAATACAATAAACAAATCTGGTAAGTCGGTTAAAGTTCAAACTAAAGGNAGACATGACCCTTGTGTTGGTTTGAGAGCTACTCCGATTGCTGAAGCTATGGTGGCAATAACTCTNATGGANCATTTCTTGAGAAATAGAGCACAAAATGCTGATGTAAAATCTAAGTTAAAGCCAATTAAACCTAAAAAGTAATGTCCTCAAGAACCTTATACGATAAGTTATGGGATGCCCATCATGTAGCCAAAAGAGACGATGGAAGTTCTCTAATTTACATAGATAGACATTTGATCCACGAAGTTACTTCTCCGCAAGCATTCGATGGCTTGAGAGAAAGAAAAATAGAACCATGGAGAGTTGATTCAATTATAGCTACACCGGATCACAATGTTCCAACCGAGAATAGAGCTAAAGGCTTAAAAGGCATTAGCGATTCTACTAGCAAGCTTCAGGTGTTAACCCTTGAGGAAAATGTAAAAAAATATGATCTTAATTTTTTTAGCTTAGGAGATGAAAGACAGGGAATTGTGCATGTAATTGGTCCTGAGCAAGGACTAACATTACCTGGGATGACAGTAGTATGTGGAGATTCTCATACTTCTACTCATGGAGCTTTTGGTACATTAGCTATGGGTATCGGAACAAGCGAAGTTGAACATGTTTTAGCTACGCAATGTTTGATTGCTTACAAACAAAAAAATATGAGAATTAATATTGAAGGAGATCTTCTTGAAAGGGTCTCTGCAAAAGATGTAACTATGTTCATTATTGGACAAATAGGCACAGCTGGAGGAACTGGATTTAATATCGAGTATGCTGGTAGCACAATTGAAAATCTGTCAATGGAAGGCAGAATGACTCTTTGTAATATGTCCATCGAAGCTGGCGCAAGGTCTGGAATGGTTGCTCCGGATCAAACCACTTTTAATTACATCAAAGGAAAGCCTTTCGCTCCCTCAGGGGATCAATTTGATAAAGCATTGGATATATGGATTTCTCTTAAATCGGATCCAGACGCTATTTTTGATAATGAATTCAGTTTTTCATCGGAACAAATCTTGCCTCAAGTGACTTGGGGAACTTCTCCAGAAATGGTCTCTTCTATTGATGAAAAAGTTCCTGAACCAAGAGATTTTAAGAATAAAGAAAATTATGAGGATGCTCTTAATTATATGGGATTGAAACCAGGAACAAAGTTGACTGATATCTCTCTNGATCAGATTTTCATAGGTTCATGTACAAATTCCAGGATTGAAGATCTTAGAATTGCAGCAGAAATTCTTAAAGGTAATAAGCTTGCCAAAAACATAAAGAGAGCCTTGGTTGTTCCTGGATCAGGTCTTGTAAAAAAACAGGCTGAAGAAGAAGGTCTTCACGAGATTTTTATTGACGCAGGATTTTCTTGGAGAGATGCAGGATGTTCAATGTGCCTAGGAATGAATCCAGATCAACTTAATCAAGAAGAAAGATGTGCTTCGACTTCAAATAGAAATTTTGAGGGCAGACAAGGATACAAGGGCAGAACTCATCTTGTAAGTCCAGCCATGGCAGCTGCTGCAGCTATCGAAGGAAGATTTATAGACGTGAGGGAAATTTAGTGAAACAAATTTCAAATGAATTCTCAGGAACTTTTATTTGTTTGGATAAATCAAACGTTGATACTGATCAAATCATTCCAAAACAGTTTTTAAAATCAATAAAAAAAACAGGTTTCGGTGATAATTTGTTTGACGGTTGGAGATATTTAGATGAAGGAACCATAGATCAAGAAACTTCTTCTAGGATCGTAAATAAAGACTTTATTTTTAATAACAAGCTATTTACCGATTCTAATATTTTAGTTTCAGGAGAAAACTTTGGTTGCGGCTCAAGTAGAGAACATGCAGTTTGGGCACTAAAAGATTTTGGGATTAAAACAGTCATCGCCGAATCATTTGCTGATATTTTTTACAATAATTGCTTTAAGAATGGCCTCTTAGCTTTNNGTTTAAAAAAANGNGAAATATCTAAAATTTTCGANAACTTCAATGAANATTCAGNGCAAAGCATAGAAATAGATTTNATAAACCAGGNGCTTTATTANGGCGATTCNGAGTTTAAATTTGAACTAGATGATTATAAGAAAAAATGTCTTTTGGAAGGCTTGGANGAAATAGGAGCATCACTCAAATTTACCGACCAAATNAAGTCTTTTGAAAAAAATTATCAANTAAAAAATCCTTGGCTATTTAAGTGAAANCTNAAAANAANTTATTAATTTTACCGGGAGATGGNGTAGGTCCTGAAGTTTGTAATGAGGCTAGAAAAGTTATCGATTCTNTATCTAANCTTTCATTTGANCTTGATATAGATATTGATTTNATTGGAGGNGCTTCAATAGATAAATTCAAAACTCCTNTNTCTTCAAAAGTTTTGGATAAGGCAAGAAATGCAGATTCAATACTCCTNGGTGCAGTNGGAGGAAAAAAATGGGATTCTTTGTCTCCTTCAGAAAGACCAGAAAAAGGATTATTAGANTTAAGATCAAAATTAAATTTTTTTGCTAATTTAAGGCCNGCTATAACTTTNAAAGAAGTAATTCATTCTTCTTCTCTNAAAGAATCAAAGATAAATGAGTTNGACATTTTAATTGTTAGAGAGCTCACAAGCGGNATNTATTTTGGTGAACCAAGAAANAAGGATAACGATTANGCNTTCAATACTATGTCTTATAAAGCTGAAGAAATCGAACGCATTGTNGATGTTGCATTTAAGAGTGCATTGGAAAGAGATAAAAGACTTTGTTCTGTAGATAAAGCAAATGTTTTAGAGGTTTCCCAATTATGGAGAGAAATAGTTGATAAAAAATCATCTGATTATCCAGATGTAAAAGTCGAGCATATGTTAGTGGATAATGCCGCAATGCAACTAGTTAGAGAACCTAAGCAATTNGACGTTATTGTATCTTCAAATCTTTTTGGAGATATTTTGTCTGATATTTCGGCAATGCTAACTGGCTCAATAGGAATGTTGCCTTCTGCATCGCTTAACGAAAGTTTGAAAGGACTTTATGAACCTGTTCATGGCTCGGCACCGGATATAGCTGGAAAAGGCGTTGTTAATCCTATTGCTACGATCCTATCTGTTGCAATGCTTATGAAATACTCATTTAACGAACCAACTNTTTTTAACAAAATTAATGANTCAGTAAGGAAAGTCCTNTCAGAAGGTTATGCTACTGAAGATATTGCACAAAAAGATTCAAAAGTAATTTCAACATCTGAAATGGGAGATAGAATAGCCTCTTATGTCTAATAAGTTAGCNATTGTTGGTGGNACTGGNGCAGTAGGTAGAGTTTTTATTGAATATTTAAAAACTCATGAACTACCTNTAGATGAAATAAAAATAGTTGCTAGTAGTAGGTCTGCGGGTAAATCANTNCATTTAAATGGNTNAGANATAGTTGTTGAGGATATTGAAAATTTTGATTTTTCTTCAGTCAATTTTGCTTTTTTTTCAGCNGGATCNGAAGTTGCTAAAAAATTTGCACCTATTGCAAAAGAGTCTGGCTGCACTGTCATAGATAATTCTTCNTNTTTTAGAAAAGACAAAGAGTTTCCCCTGATTATCCCTGAAGTNAATGGAGAACTTTTGGATAATATGAAGCTCCCACAAATTATTTCAAATCCCAATTGTTCAGTTTCTCAATTACTGGTTGCAATCAAACCNATACATGATCTTTATAAAGTTAAANGNGTAGATGTTGCAACATANCAATCTGTNTCAGGAACAGGGAAAGAAGCCATTGANGAGTTAACTGANCAATCAAAAAATTTTCTNGAAGGNAATGAAATAAAAAAAAATATTTATTCATCNCAAATTGCNTTTAATGTTCTACCTGGAGCAAATAGACCTAANTTAGANAACGGATATACTGAAGAAGAAATGAAGATGACTTGGGAAGCTCAAAAAATATTAGATGAAAGCATCCAAGTTACAGCATCATGTGCGAGAGTTCCCGTTTTTTATGGTCATTCCGAAGCAGTTCATATAGANACAGAATTAGAGATAAATCTAGACGAAATGATTTCTAAAATGCNGTCNTTTCCNGGTTTAAAGGTTATAAATTCTGATACTGAATTTAANCCAACTCCCNTGGANGATGCCGAAGGAAAAGATGAGGTTTTNGTTGGCAGTATTAGAAAGGATCTTTGGAAAGAAAACAGAGTAAATTTNTGGGTTATTTCTGATAACTTAAGGAAAGGNGCAGCATTGAATAGCATGCAAATTTTAAAACGTTTAATAGAAAAACAAAATTAATGGATACTTTTTTACCCAGGGAAATTTATTTAATAATTGGGATTTTAATTTTTGCCTTTTTAATTTTTCTTTTATTTTTTACTGATAATTCAAAAAAAGAGNNAGAAAGAANTCAGAAAGAATTGAACAAANCTAATAATGAACTTGGAAAAGAAAATTCCATTAATTTAAATTTAGCCATCACTTATTCTGAAATGAACCAAATAGATAAAGCTAAAGAACTCCTAAATAAAATTAAACTAGATCAATTAGAAGAAGAGGAAAAAAATACTTACCAAACAATCTCTCAAAAACTAAAATAACATGCAAAGATATGCATTAGGCATAGAGTATATCGGTACTTCTTACAAAGGTTGGCAAAAACAAAAAAAAACTAACCTGACAATTCAAGAAAAGATTGAAGAATCATTATCTAAGGTTGCAAATGAAAGTGTAAAAACGATTTGCTCAGGTAGAACTGACTCGGGAGTTCACGCTTCGATGCAAGTTATTCATTTCGAGACTTCAGCAAATAGATTAAATAAAGCATGGTTAGCAGGGTGTAATTCAATCCTTCCCAGAGATATAAGCATAAATTGGATTAAAAAAGTTCCTGAAGATTTTCATTCCAGATTTTCAGCAACCAAAAGGACTTATAGATATCATATTCTCAACGGCAACAAACAATCTGTCTTAAACAGAAATTTTACNTCTCTGATAAGAGCTCCTCTTGATATAAATTTGATGCAAAAAGCTTCAAATTATCTTATTGGTGAAAAGGATTTTTCCTCTTTTAGAGGATCAGGNTGCCAATCAAAAAGNCCCAACAGAAATGTNTTCGAAGTTAAGGTCAAGAAAAGGCAAAATATNGTATCTATAGAAATATCCGCTAATGCTTTCCTGTTGAATATGGTACGAATTATTGTTGGTACACTTATAGAAGTCGGCTCAGAAATAATTTCACCTGAATCAATAAAAGACATTTTAGAAGCTAGAGATAGAACCCATGCAGGTAAGACTGCAGAAGCAAAGGGTTTATTTTATTTAGGACCAGAATATGACCCTTCATTTAAAATATNTAANCCAAAATATAACAATCAATTAACGTTGAAGAGTTGATGAAACCATNTATTAAGATTTGCGGAGTAACAAATGATCANGACTTAAAAGAGCTGATNAAATTGGATATAGACGCNATAGGCTTTAATAGAGATAAAGATAGTCCAAGATATGTNTCTTTTGAGTTTTTAGAATCTTCAGGAAAANGNTTTAATGAANAAATNTCTCCCGTCATCGTTTTTGTTAACGAATCAAAAGAAGGTATAAAAAANGCTATNAGTTATTTTAANAACCCTATTCTTCAATTTCATGGAGATGAGAGTCAGGANTTTTGTNCTTCTTTTAATCTACCTTACATAAAAGCTATTTCAATGAATGAGAAAGACTTTCAAAATAAAATAATAGAATTNGGTGATGCATTTGCAATTCTTCTTGATTCCGGNGGTCAAAAAATAAGAGGTGGNACTGGAAAAACTTTTGATTGGAAGCTTATACCCAAAGAAATAAAAAATAATTTAATAATTGCAGGCGGNTTAAATTCNAATAATATAACGTCTTTGATNAAGAGCTNTAAGCCTTACGGCGTTGATTTAGCTTCTGGAGTAGAATCTAAACCAGGAAAAAAAGATNTNGCCGAGTTAAAACATTTTTTAAAAATTGTAGATGAAATATAAAAACTTNAATAANTATGCATTTCCNGATAAAGAGGGAAGATTTGGAGAATTTGGAGGCAAATATGTCTCTGAAACTCTTATTACAGCTCTTGAAGAGTTAGAAAAAGTTTACGCTAAAGTTAAAAAAGATAAATCCTTCCAAGAAGAAGTAATAAAAGATTTAAATGATTTTGTTGGNAGGCCATCACCATTATATTTTGCTGAAAGATGGACTAAAAAACTTGGTGGAGCAAAAATTTATTTGAAAAGAGANGACTTAAATCATACCGGAGCTCACAAAATCAACAATACCGTTGGTCAGGTTTTACTTGCAAAAAAAATGGGTAAAAAGCGAGTCATTGCTGAAACNGGTGCAGGTCAACATGGAGTTGCAACCGCAACTGTCGCAGCTAGACATGGACTGGAATGTATTATTTTCATGGGCGAAGAAGATATTGAAAGGCAAGCTCTCAATGTATATAGAATGAAGCTACTAGGAGCAGAAGTTTGNTCTGTAGATTCNGGAACAAAAACTCTTAAAGACGCTATGAATGAAGCAATGAGAGACTGGGTNACTAATGTTGAGGNTACCCATTACATTATTGGTAGTGTGGCAGGACCTCACCCNTANCCNGAAATTGTAAGAGATTTTAATTCTATTGTCGGAAAAGAACTTAAGATTCAATCAAAAAAAGANTTTGGTAAATATCCCGACATCATTGTTGCTTGCGTTGGAGGNGGATCAAATGCAATGGGTATTTTNCATCCCTTTATNAAAGAAACAAAAACTAAATTAGTTGGCGTTGAAGCAGGNGGTTCTGGAGTGAAATCAGGTAAACATGCTGCACCATTAAGTGATGGNAAGGTAGGAGTATTGCATGGAATGAAAACTTATCTTATGCAAGACAAAAACGGTCANATTTTATCAACACATTCGGTTTCAGCNGGCTTAGATTATCCAGGAGTTGGTCCAGAACATGCTTATTTGAGAGATATCGGNNGAGTTGAGTATCAAAGNGCNACCGATCAGNAGGCATTAAAAAGCTTCCATGATTTAACNAAAACAGAAGGAATCATGCCNGCATTAGAAACTTCTCATGCTTTGGCCTATGTAAACAAAATTGCACCTAAACTTAGCAAGTCTAAGANAATAGTCATCAANCTATCNGGAAGGGGNGATAAAGATATGTTTACTGTTGCTAAAGAAGATGGAATGACTTTGTGACNCGTTTAGAAAAAGTNTTCAATNAAAAAGAAACTAAAAATAANGTTTTAGTAACTTACACGGTTGCTGGAGATCCAAATTTAGGGAGNTCAAAAAAAATNCTNAATGATTTAATTGCNTCAGGGGCTGATATTTTAGAAATCGGGGTGCCTTTTTCCGANCCNATGTCTGAAGGACCAGTTATNCAGAAGGCGCATGAAAGGGCGCTTAAAAAAAATATTCAATTNNAAGATATTNTAAATCTTTGCAAACAAATCAGAATTAAAAATAAAAANGTACCTATTGTTCTCATGGGTTATATGAACTCATTNTTATCNCTNAAAAATAAANTGGCAAAAGAATTAAACCAAGCTGGCGTAGATGGTGTGATAGTTGTAGATTTGCCCTACGATGAAAGCAAATCTTTTTTTAATAANCTGAAAAAAGAAAACATTGATCTCATAAGNTTAATTTCTCCAACAACAGANTCCAAAAGNTTNAAAAGAATGCTCGCTTCTTCATCTGGATATTTNTACTANGTTTCANTGAAAGGAATCACCGGAGCTGAGTTAAAAAACTTCAACGAAGTAAAAAANAAAGTAAAAAAGATTAAGTCACTAACAAACCTTCCNGTTGTAGTTGGNTTTGGNATNAAAGACGCNCCAACNGCAAAAAAGATGGCATCTTTTTCAGATGGCATAGTAGTTGGGACAAAAATCATTGACTTCATAGAAAAAAAATCTACNCCAAAAATCTCAAACTTCACTAAATCGTTAAAAAAAGCTATAAATTAGTATGGTTAAAAGTTGGTTTAACAAGATTCTACCTTCTCTTGGNAAACAGCATAAAGAAGAGAAAAAAAGTCCAGTTCCTCAAGGGCTCTGGCAAACTTGCTCAAATTGTAAAGAAATTCTCTATGGACCTGATCTTGAAGCGAATATGTATGTCTGCCCAAATTGTGATCATCATATAAGAATAGGCGCTAGACATAGAATTTCTTACTTAATTGATCATGATGAATATGAAGAAATTTCATCTGAACTTAAAACAAAGGATTGGCTTTCGTTCACAGACACAAAGAAGTACAAAGCAAGGTTAAATGATGCCAAAAAAAATATAGATGAAACCGAAGCCTTGATTTCTGTTCATGGAAAGCTCAACGATAAAGACGTAGTACTTTCGGTATTTGAATTTAGATTTTTGGGAGGCTCAATGGGTTCAGTAGTTGGTCAAAAATTCGTCGATGCAGTTGAATTTGCTATTGAGAAATCTTGCCCTTTCATATGTGTAGCAACCAGTGGGGGAGCAAGGATGCAAGAATCTCTATTTTCTTTATTTCAAATGTCCAGAACAAGTGCTGCATTAAACAAATTGAAAAGTANGAAGCTCCCATTTATTTCAGTATTANCTGATCCAATATATGGAGGAGTTGCAGCAAGTTTNGCGATGCTTGGGGATATAAATATTGCNGAACCAAAAGCACAAGTAGGCTTTGCTGGACCAAGAGTTATTGAAGATACAGTNAGAGTAAANCTTCCGGAAGGCTTTCAAAGAAGTGAGTTTCTTTTGAAACANGGAATGATAGATATGATTGTTCAAAGATCTCATATGAAAGATAAGATTTCAGGCTTGATATCTAAANTACANATTACCGGTTAATTNATTGCCTGAAAATTTATCAAAATGGATTGAAGAAAATCTTCTNATCCANAATTANAAGAAAAAGAGTTTAGTTGGATATAAAGAAGTTCTTAACTCTTTGAATTTAAAAAAACCTAAAGAAATCATTCTAATCGGCGGCACCAATGGAAAAGGGTCGCTTTCCGAATTAATTACTAAACTTGCTTTAAAAANGAATGTTTCAGTTGGAACTTTTACTTCTCCTCATCTTCTAAATTTTAATGAACGTATTAGAGTAAATGACAAAGAAATATCAGATGAAAAGCTTTTAGACGTTTTGAAGAGATTCAATCGATACAAAGANAGTCATAACTTAAATTTCTATCAAATAATTTCTTTANCANCTCTATATCACTTCAATAAATCAGANCTTGATCTATGGATTCTAGAAATAGGNATGGGAGGAAGATTGGATCCAATGAATTTTATTGAACCTGATATATCTGTGATTACTAAAGTAGCTNTNGACCACCAAGAATATNTAGGAGATACGATAGAAGAAATTGCAGCTGAGAAGNCCGAAATTGCNAGACCTGAAAAACCTTTAATATTNGGCTCTGAAAATGTACCAAATGCAATNATTGAAAAAGCTTNAAAAGTTAATTCTTTTTTAATNTCTCCTGAAAAAAAAAGTTATTCTTCTAATAAGTTTTCAAAAAAANTNACTGTTTCTANNGAAGTTCTTTTTTGCCTAAATGAAGTTNCNAAAAATAGTGTNTTTNATTTTTCTTCTGAAATCACAAAGCAATTNTTNGATGATTTTAAGATTTTTGGCAGGTTGACCTTATTTGATAACTTTCTTGTAGATTCTGCCCATAATGAAGATTCAGTAAGAAATTTAATAAACTATCTTGATACAAATTTTAATGGAAAAAAAATTAATTTATTTTTTGCGTGTTCAGAAAATAAAGATCCTGAAAAACTATTAGAGCCTTTTGAAGGTATAGTTGATAAAATCTTCATAGCAGACAATATTCACCAAAGACTGATGTCATCAAAAAAAGTTTTATCAAAAACAAGAGGTCTAAAATTCAATTTTATTGTCAAAGATTCAATAAAAAGTCTCTATTTAATGGCAAAAGACAAAAGCATGAATGAACTCAATTTATTTACTGGCTCTTTTTATTTCTCTAGTGAATTTTTTAAATTCTTGTTGGAGGAAAGAAATCTTCCTATTTCCATTCATAGCTTGAAAGAAGTCTTGTAATGGATTTTCTTTTATACCTCAATACTTTCGATTTTTTTATATTACTAATTTTTTTTAGTTCGCTTTTGATTGGTATTTCAAGAGGTTTATATATTGAAATTATTTCCAATGCTATTTGGATAAGCGCCATTTTAATTGCGTGGTTTTTCCGTTACTACCCTATGGAAATCTTTGACAATTTCACAAATGACAAAGAAATAAAAAGCATTTTTAGTTTTGTATCAATTTTTGTAGTTTTACTTATTATTTTTAGAATTACTGGAAAAGCCATAATGAAAGGGATGAATTCCATGCAAAAAGGTCTTTTAGATAGAATTTTTGGTGGTTTATTTGGAGGCTTTAGAGGTTCTGTAATAATAATTGTAATGTTTTTGGTTGGAGACACGTATATAATGCGTCAAACATGGTGGAAAGATAGTTACATGTCTGACTATATTTTAACTGGTGCAGACCATCTAGGNTCTTTNGTAGGCAAAGTACCTTATAAAGAAATCAATTCCGAAGATTTAGATTTGGAAAAAAACCCTTTTAATTAAAATACGCAAAATGTGTGGTGTTGTTGGNATAGTTTCTAAAGAGGATGCTGCTCCCGCTTTGTATGAAGCTCTNACNGTNATNCAACATAGGGGNCAAGATGCAGCTGGAATNGCTACTAATGAAGGGGAAAAATTTCANNTTNGNAAACAACTAGGNCTTGTTAGAGANGTNTTCAGACAACAACACATAGTTTCTCTCAAAGGAAAAATAGGNATTGGACATGTTAGGTATCCAACTGCAGGTGNTCAAAATAGAGAGCTTGCACAACCAATGTATTCAAATTCTCCTTTTGGAATTAGTATTTCTCATAACGGTAATCTCGTNAATACAAAAGAGCTCACCCAAGAACTGATNTTTGAAGATTTTAGACACATCAACACAAATTCGGATTCCGAAATCATNCTTAACGTTTTTGCTCATGAACTATATAAAGTTAACTTTCCTGGTACAAAACCATCAGCCAAAGAAATTTTTGAAGCAGTCTCAAGGACTCANCTAAGGCTTAAAGGCGCTTATTCAGTTGTAATTATGATTTGTGGTGTTGGNATAGTTGGGTTNAGAGATCCTAANGGAATCAGACCATTGATCTTAGGAAANAAAGACAATGACCTAATTGGNTCTGACTATATGATTGCTTCTGAAAGTCCAGCCCTAGAAACCCTTAATTTTGANGTAGTTGGTGATNTAAGTCCTGGAGAAGCAGTTTTCATTTCCTTAGAGGGAGAAGTGGAAAGAAAAGTCTGTTTTGATAATCCNTCGCACTCTCCATGTATTTTTGAATATGTTTACTTAGCAAGGCCTGATGCTGTNATCGATAAAATATCTGTTATGAAATCTCGNCTCAGAATGGGTCAATATTTGGGCAAGAAAATTCTCTCTTTATATCCNGATCATGACATAGATGCAGTTATACCCATTCCAGAAAGTAGTACTACATCAGCAATTGAAGTTGCAAAAACANTGGGTGTTAGCTATCGAGAAGGTTTTGTAAAAAATAGATANATTGGNAGAACTTTCATCATGCCCAAACAAGAAATGAGAAGNAAATCTGTAAGAAGAAAGTTAAANCCTGTNTCATATGAATTCAAGGGTAAAAACATCCTCTTAATTGATGACTCAATAGTNAGAGGTACAACAAGTAAACAGATAGTTGAAATGGTACGAAANGNAGGNGCAAAAAAAGTNTATTTNGCCTCGGCAGCNCCTCCTGTGAGATTTCAAAATGTTTANGGAATCGATATGGCTGCAACTACAGAGTTAATTGCNCACCAAAGAGACGAAAGTCAGATTGCAGANTTCATCGGAGCGGATTGGCTTGTTTATCAGAATNTAACCGATTTAATTTCTGCTGCTCAAGAAGGAAATCCCGAAATGAAAAATTTTGANACATCCATTTTTGATGGAAATTATATTTGTGGNTCTGTGACAGAGGAATATTTGATGAATCTTGAGGTGGANCGAAAAGACTCTAATAAATNACCAACTAAAGGCTTGATTAATTAGTTTCTATCGTTACTGAAGGNAAAACCGCATTCTCAGCAGCATTTTTATANGATGCAATTTCNTTAAAATTCATATATCTAAAAATCTCTGAAGACATTGTATTNATGTCTTTCATAAAATTATTGTATTCTTCCACAGAAGGCAGTTTGCCAAGAATAGATGAAANTGCAGCNAATTCTGCTGAAGCAAGAAATACGTCTGCTCCNTCTCCAAGTCGGTTTGGAAAATTTCTTGTTGAGGTTGAAACAACTGTTGAATTTGGNTCAACCCTTGCNTGATTTCCCATACACAAAGAGCAACCTGGAACTTCAGTTCTAACATCAGCATTTTTATATATTTCATAAAAACCTTCTTCTTCCAATTGAAATTTATCCATTCTCGTTGGTGGAGAAATCCAGAGTCTTGTGGGTAAAGGAGAAGAAACATTTTTAAGAAGCTTTCCGGCTGCTCGAAAATGACCNATGTTNGTCATACACGANCCAATAAAAACTTCATCAATATTTACTTCTCCAATTTCAGAAAGAGTTTTAATATCNTCAGGGTCATTAGGACATGCAAGCANGGGTTCTTTGATTTCATTAAGATCTATTTCTATAGTAGCAGCATATTTTGCGTTTGAGTCTGGTTTCAATAGAACAGGATTTTTTATCCAGCTTTCCATTTTTTGTGCTCTTCGCTCAAGCGTCCTGGGATCCCCGTAACCTTCTGAAATTAACCATCTCAAAAGGACAACATTTGATTTTAAATATTCTAAAATAGGCTCCTCGTCCAANAGNACAGTACAACCTGACGCNGANCTTTCTGCAGANGCATCCGAAAGCTCAAAAGCTTGTTCGATTTTTANATCAGACAAGCCTTCTATTTCTAAACATCTTCCCGAAAAAATATTTTTCTTATTTTCTTTTTCTACTGTAAGCAANCCTTTTTGGATAGCCGCATAAGGAATTGCATTAACTAAGTCTCTCAAAGTAATTCCTGGCTGCATCTCACCAGAAAACCTAACCAACACAGATTCAGGCATGTCTAAAGGTATTACTCCCAAAGCAGCACCAAATGCGACTAATCCTGATCCTGCAGGGAAACTTATTCCTATCGGAAATCTGGTATGAGAGTCCCCACCAGTCCCTACAGTGTCTGGTAAAAGCATTCTATTCAACCAAGAATGAATAATTCCATCTCCTGGCTTAAGNGCAACTCCTCCTCTTGTTCTTATAAATTCAGGGAGTGTGTGTTGAGTTTCTATATCAACAGGTTTTGGATAAGCAACAGTATGACAAAAAGACTGCATCACTAAATCTGAAGTAAAGCCAAGACAGGCTAGCTCTTTTAGCTCGTCNCTAGTCATTGGCCCAGTTGTGTCTTGAGACCCTACNGTTGTCATTANNGGTTCACANTATGTTCCTGGNCGTATACCTTTNACTCCACAAGCTTTTCCAACCATTTTTTGAGCTAGAGTAAAACCTTCATCAGAATCATCATCCATTCCAGGTCTGACGAAAACTTCAGAAGGGGCNAAGTTCAAATACTCCCTAGATTTATCANTAAGGCTTCTGCCAATGATTAAAGGTATTCTTCCNCCAGCTCGAACTTCATCAAGAAAAGTTTCTGATTTAAGACTGAATTTAGTAATTAGTTTCCCTTTTTCATCTTTTATTTCTCCCTTAGCAGGAAAAATAGAAATAATATCTCCCATATTGAGGTTTTCTACATCTGCCTCAAAAACNAAAGTTCCTGAATCCTCCATTGTATTGAAGAATATAGGAGCAACTTTTTCTCCAATACAAATTCCTCCTGTTTTTTTATTTGGAATNTAAGGAATATCTTNACCAATGTGCCAAAGAACAGAATTAGTTGCAGATTTTCTTGANGAGCCCGTACCCATAACATCACCAACCAAAGTGACAGGCAAACCCTTTNCTTTAAGAGCTTCAATTTCTTTCAAAGGNTCTTTNGATAANCCTTTTCTTGGCATTTTATACATGGATAGAGCATGAAGAGGGATATCAGGTCTAGACCAAGCATCCGGAGCAGGAGACAAGTCATCAGTATTTGTTTCTCCNGGCACCTTAAAAATAATCGTATCTATCTTTTCTGGCACTTCNGGTTTTGATAGGAACCATTCAGCTTCTGCCCAAGAATTTAAAATTTTAGCGGCATTCTCTGAAGATTTAGATTTTTCAGCAATATCATTGAATGCATCGAATACTAAAAGAGTATTTGATAATGCTTTTACAGCTTCTTCCCCACACTCAGGATCATCAATTAATGAGATTAACGGCTCTACATTGTAGCCTCCAAGCATGGTACCTAAGTAAAACGTAGCCTCTTTTGGAGAGATCAATTCACTAGAGATTTTTTTATTGGCGATATCTGAGAGAAATGCAGCTTTTACATATGCAGCATCATCGACACCTGCAGGAACTCTTTCAGTCAAAAGCTCCAAAAGGTTTTTATCGTTTTTTGAAGCATCTTTAATAACCTCTATCAAACCAGAAGTTTGTTCAGCATCAAGAGGCAAAGGGGGAATACCTTGACTATCTCTTTCCTTGACTGAATTTAAATAATCCTCAAGCATCTCATCTCCAAAAAAAATTTATTATATCATGATGAGTCAAGAATCAAATTTTGAAAATTATTGATAGAATAGTAAGAAATGGTCAACAGAACTAGAACTCCTTGCGTAGGTATTTGCTCAACCACTTATGGCGACGATGTTTGCAGGGGATGTAAAAGATTCTCCTTCGAAGTAATTAATTGGAACGCTTTTAAGCCAGAAGAAAGGGAATCCGTTTGGAAAAGATTAGAAAAGCTTAAGTCACAAATTATGTCTTCCAGATTAAAGGTTTTCGATTCCAAAAAGCTTGAGGAATCAATAAAACATTTCCAATTGAAAATTAAAGACGATTTGAATGATTTATCGAAGGCCTTTGAAGTAATAAAACAAGTAAGCGAAAGCTTTAATAATCTTGATGAATTTGGTATCGATGTGTTTGAAAAAAATAAATCACTAACTTTTCTTAAAGAAGAGATAGAAAACGAACTCTATACCTTATCGAAGGCTCATTATGAAAAATATTTCATTGANCCGCTTAATAGAAATAAGTCTATGTAATTTCACTTGAGTGAAGACTGATNTTTTCTCCTNTTANACTNATAAACCAGTATTTTTTATCCCAATCACCTAGGACAATTCTTTGACCAAANGCTTCATTATGAACTTTAGGGCGGTGCACATGCCCATGNATNAANATCTCAACTTTATTCTNTTGAGCAATTTTTTCTACTTCCNATTTATTNACATCCATTAAATAGTCNTCTTTTTTTGAATTTTTCTTTGNACTTTCCTTNCGAAGGTTTTTTGCAATTTCTTCACGATCTTTTAGATCTTTTGAGAGGAATTCTTTTTGCCATTTTTCATTTCTAACTTTCTCTTTAAAATTTTGATATTCCAAATCATCTGTACAAAAAATATCTCCATGAGACAGCATAATTTTTTTCCCNTCTTTATTTAATATCAANGGATCTGNGATTAANTTAGCGCCNCATTTTTCTGCAAATTTTTNNCCTANAAGNAAATCTCTATTNCCNTGCATTATGAAAATATTTTTATNTTTNAGAGAAAATTTTTTNAATTCAGAAATTACNTCGCTTGTAAATNTNTCCTCNAAATCGTCNCCGANCCAAACTTCAAATAAATCTCCNAAAATNTAAAGATTTTNGAATTCAGANGCNTCTGATTCNAGAAATTTNAAAAAAGCTTTTTTTATATCTTCNCGTTTATGATCTAAATGTAGATCAGAAATAAAACAAGACGACATTTATTTTTTTTCGACTTTTATAATATAGACATCNTCTACAGGAACATCTTGATAAGGACCAACGTTNGTAGTTCTAACAGATGCAATTTCATCAATAACTTCTTCTCCAGAGATAACTTTTCCAAANACNGCATATCCTCCCATTGAAGGGTAATCTAATGATTTATTATCGACAAGGTTAATAAAAAATTGAGACGTNGCAGAATCNANATCCTGAGTTCTNGCCATNGACAAAGTATATTTNTCATTTTTNAGACCNTTATCTGCTTCATTTTTAATTGGTGGATTGGTTTCTTTAGGAGACATNCCTATTTCAAAACCTCCNCCTTGAATTACAAAGCCTGGAATAACTCTNTGAAATAAAGTATTTTCATAAAAATTTTGCTCCACATATTCAACAAAATTGTTAGCTGTTATGGGCGCTTCTTTTTGGTAAAGTTCAATATCAAAGCTACCTAAGGAAGTAGTGATAGTCAAAAGTATTATTTCATTCATGATTAATCATACCCTTATATAGCTTCACTTAAAAATGAAAATATTCAATTCACTTACAGGTAAAAAAGAGACTTTTAAGCCCAAAATTAAAAAAGAAGTCAGTATTTATGTTTGTGGGCTAACTCCTTATGACGATGTGCATATAGGGCATGCAAGAACTTTTATTAACTTTGACGTAATTGTTAAATTTTTAAGGTTTTTAGGCTTCAAAGTAAAGCATGTAAGAAATATCACAGATGTTGACGACAAAATTATAAATCGAGCCAAAGAAGAGGGCATTCCAGCTTTGGATTTTTCTAAAAGGTTTATTAAAGAAATGCATAATGATTTCTTTTCTCTGGGNATTGATTCTCCTGACGTTGAGCCAAAAGTATCTGATCATATTGAAGAGATCATTTCTATGATCCAATCTCTTGAAGAAAAAGGCTATGCATATAGGAAGAACGAATCGGATGTTTACTTTGATATACAAAAATTTAAAGACTACGGAAAATTAGCCAACAGGACTTTAGATCAGCTATCTGCTGCAGAAAGAACAATAACGGATCTCAATAAAAAACATGAAGCAGATTTTGTTTTATGGAAAATGGATACCGATGGGATTACCTGGCCATCTCCTTGGGGAGAAGGGAGACCTGGCTGGCATATTGAGTGTTCTGCAATGAGCATAAAATACCTTGGCGAGGAGTTTGATATTCACGGAGGCGGCTTAGATTTAAAGTTCCCCCATCATGAAAATGAAATAGCTCAAGCAGAGTGCGCAACTGAAAGAAATTTTGCATCCTTATGGATGCATACCGGCCCATTGAGAATAGATGACAAAAAAATGTCTAAATCTTTGAAAAACTTTATTACGGTTAAAGATATTTTAAAAGACTTTCATCCAGAGGTTTTAAGGTTATTTTTTCTTTTAACGCATTACAGAAGCCCAATATCATATTCAAAAGAAGGTTTGGAAAATGCAAAAAGAGTTCTAGACAAGTTCTACACATTATTTAGTGATATAAAAACACCTAGAAAATTTAATGAAGATAAAACTTTTAGAGAAGAATTCATTACTGCTTTTCAAGATGATTTCAACTCTCCTAATGCTCTTTCCCTACTTCAAGCTTATGCAGCAAAAACTGAAAACGGCGCAGACCTATCATCTGATAAGTTAGGTACGCTTAAAGTATTACTCAATTCTTTAGGGTTACTTTTAGACGAAGCAGAAAATTATTTTAAATATGGAGAGCTTGAACTTTCAGATAGAGAAATCGAAAAGCTGATTAGCGATCGTAACGATGCCAGAGGAAACAAAAAATTTGATTTAGCAGATGAAATAAGAGATCAATTACTAAAAAAAGGCATTGTCTTGGAAGATCTTGATGGAAAAACGATCTGGAAAAAAAAGTCTTAAAATAAGCTAGTTAGATAAAAACCCATTGAAACAAACATTCCTATAGCAAATACAGGATATAAAACTTTTTTTAAACTTCCTTCTTCTCTTCCAACAGTTACTAATAAAATGAAAGCCGCTGTTAATGCGCTCATAACCATGAAATCTCGGTTAAAAATCTCTTGATCAAAAATAGCTGTTGAGCCAATNCCGATTATTGGAAAAATTAGCACTATATTCAAAATATTAGAGCCCACAATATTTCCGACAACCATATTCCCTTTANTTCTTCTGAGAGCAGAAACGGAAGCTGCTANTTCAGGTAAGCTTGTACCAATCGCGATCATAGTAAGGCCAATAACAGCATCAGGAATACCAAGGCCTATTGCCAAGTCAACTCCTCCCTGAACAGTCAATTCAGAGCCTACTGCTAATAAAATCAGACTTAACAGAATCAACAAGGAAACTTTAGTTAAAGACTCATCTTTGTGAGTATTTTCTTGGACTTCTTCAGGCTTTTCTCTAAAGAGGTTTAAAACAAATAGGATAAACAGCGCTATGAAAACTATCGAATCGGCAACNGAAATTGTTAAATCGTAAAGAGCCCAACCAGCAATCAAGANACTTAAAATCAAAATAAAAATATTTCTNAGACTTATGTTTAGAGTTTTGGAAGCCAGCCAAAAAAGACTTAANCCATAAATAATAGCAATATTGCTTATGTTAGAACCAATTGAATTCCCCAAAGCAAGGGCTGGTGCATTATTAATTATTGAAGAAACACTAACAAATATTTCTGGAATCGAGGTTCCAAGAGCGACTAGAGTAATTCCTACAATAACGTCGCTTATTCCTAATTTAGCTCCCAATTGAGCACTATGATGAATAAAAATCTCAGCTCCTGAGATCAAGACACCCAAGCCAAGTATGAAGATTAATGTCGCGTAAAATAATTCCATGTTTCTCCTATAAATTAGCTTTAGTTATATATCTGCAATATTCACAACTAGGATCTGATTCCGGAATTTTATCATCATCTAGTACTTTTTTTATTTCTCTTGTAACTGGGTCTATCCAGTCAGTATTTCCTTTATAGCTAATAACCTTAGTTTTAAATTCTAAAAGGTTATTAAATTCCTTTTTGTCGGCTCTACCATTGCAGTAGACAAAATAAGTAATGTCCTCAACATCAAAACCATTTTTTTTAAAAAGCCATTGATAAATTTCAACTTGTCTTTTGTAACTAATTTGCCAGGGAGCATCCAAAGATACTTCGCCTTTTTTAGAGGTTGCTTTGTAATCAACAATGATGAGTTTTTCATTTATCGTACTTATCCAAACATCATCAACTAGGCCATAAAAATATAAGTTTGTGTCATTGTCTAAAAAACCAATGCCTTTATTTCTAGTTCGCCAATTTTCAATTTCTGGGTGCTCAAAAGGTTTCGCATCTATGCCATACTCAACTATTAAGGGATGATTGTCTTTTGTACCTCTAAAGTTATCAAATTCGTTTTTTAATAATTCATCCACAGCATTATTCAGATTAAAGGGAAACTGGGCTGGCTTTGAAATACCAAGTTTTTCTTCCAAGTAGAAGCATTTTTTACATCTGCAAAAATTCTCAATTCTAGATCGACTTAATTTGTATGGTTCTGATGATTCGCTAGAATAAATAGGCATTGTATCTTTTGGCTCCGCGAGCAGGGCTCGAACCTGCGACCCAGTGATTAACAGTCACTTGCTCTACCAGCTGAGCTATCGCGGAAAAAGGAATGTATTATAAGCAAAAAAATTAAATAATGAGCAAGTCATTTAAAATTAAATCCAATTTTGGNCCNTCAGGCGATCAACCTCAGGCAATTCAAAAAATTGTAAAGGGTTTGAAGTCTGGNCTCTTAAATCAAACCTTAAAAGGCGTTACAGGATCAGGTAAAACTTTTGCTATGGCAAATGTCATTGAGAATTTACAAAGACCGGCTATTNTNATGTCTCATAACAAAACTCTTGCTGCTCAGCTATACGGAGAATTCAANGAATTTTTTCCTGACAATGCTGTTGAGTATTTTGTTTCTTACTATGATTANTATCAGCCTGAAGCTTATGTNCCTTCTTCAGATGTCTTNATAGAGAAAGATGCTTCCATAAATGAACATATTGAACAAATGAGATTATCTGCNACAAAAGCAGTACTNGAAAGAAGAGATGTGATNNTAGTNGCNACGGTNTCAGCAATTTATGGNCTAGGAGATCCAAAATCCTATTTGAAAATGGTTCTNCATTTAGANAGAGGAGATGAATTAGAACTTGGCAAGCTTTTACTNAGGNTGGCAGAACTGCAATATACAAGAAATGATATTGAATTNAAAAGAGCTACTTANAGAGTNAAAGGCGATGTNGTAGATATTTTTCCCGCNGAGTCTGAAAAAGAAGCNCTGAGAGTTGAATTTTTTGATAAAGANATTGAATCCTTGAAATTTTTNGANCCTCTAACNGGTGAAATTTTTAGAGATGTTCCNCGNGCAACAATCTTTCCAAAAACTCATTATGTAACTACCAGAGATATCATGCTTTCAGCCATGAAAAAAATACGTTCTGAAATGCAACAAAGAGTTAAATACTTTAAAAAAAATGAAAAATATATTGAAGCTCAAAGAATTGAGGAGAGAACNAAGTTTGATTTGGAAATGATCAAAGANCTTGGTTANTGTTCAGGAATAGANAACTACTCAAGATATTTATCTGGNAGAAACGAAGGAGAGGCTCCNCCAACTCTCTATGACTATCTGCCTGAAGATACNATCGTGTTTGTTGATGAGTCGCATGTTTCGCTTCCTCAAATTAAGGGTATGTATAGAGGAGATAGATCTCGGAAAGAAACTCTNGCTGATTATGGTTTCAGATTACCCAGCGCCCTTGATAATCGTCCTTTACGCTTTGATGAATGGGAATCAATGTCTGGACAAAAGGTTTTTGTATCAGCCACTCCGGGTGAATATGAAGATAATCACCTAGATCAGTTAATTGAGATGATAGCTCGACCAACAGGTTTATTGGATCCCTCTATTGAAATAAGACCTGCGACAAATCAAGTTGATGATTTGATATCTGAAATACAGAAAAAAATACAAAAAAAAGAAAGAGTNCTAGCCACTGTTTTAACAAAAAGAATGGCTGAAGACTTAAGCCAATATTTATTCGAAAGGGATATCAATGTTAGATATCTTCATTCAGATATTGATACCGTTGAAAGAGTAGAAATTTTAAGAGAGCTCAGAATGGGTAATTTTGATGTGCTTGTTGGAATAAACCTTTTGAGAGAAGGATTAGATCTTCCTGAGGTATCTCTAGTTGCAATTCTAGATGCCGATAAAGAAGGCTTTTTAAGGTCAGAAACAAGTATGATCCAAACCATTGGTAGGGCAGCAAGACACGAAAGAGGTCATGCAATTTTATATGCTGATTCGATTACAGGCTCTATACAAAGGACTCTTGATGAAACTGCAAGACGAAGAAAGATTCAAGAAAAATTTAACAAAAAAAATAATATAAAGCCTCAAGGAATTTACAAACCAATTACAGATATTTTGGAAGGTTCAAAACTTTCTTCCAAAAAACAATTCATAAAAAGGATAGAAGACAAACTTGATGAAGAATTTTTAAATCCTAAGGATTTATCGGCAAAAATTGATGATTTAGAAAAATTGATGCTAAGCCATGCAAACAAATTAGAATTTGAAGAAGCAGCATCTTTGCGAGACAAAATATCAAATCTCAAAGAAAAATTATTACTAAGCTGAAAATAATACTTTTGTTTTGAGGTATAATTTTTCTTTTTTAGATGCCCTTTAAAGTTTTAAATTCTAGAACAGTTATTATTGCTGGCGAAAGAGTCCTTTCAGAAGAAAATTCAAACTATCTCTCTTTAAATTATTTTTATCTTTTACTATTAAATAAAGCTTGGAAAGATATTCCAAAAAATAAAGTTGAAAAAATTTATGAGTTGTTGGATATAAACGCTGAAAGTTCGTTAAGATTTTCGAAAGATATTATTTTTCTCTCGCCAAGGAATGGCTCACAGTCACCCTGGTCTTCGAAAACTGAGGATATTTTTACTTCTTGTAATTTAAATGAGGTCCAAAGAATAGAAAGAATCAAAGGTTTAGAAACAGAAGGCTTTTCTGAAAAATTACTTAAAAAGGAAAACTTCCCTTTTGATTATCTTACTGAAGAGTTTTCAATTGGATTGAAAAGCATTGAATCTTTTTTTACCAAACCCAATAAAAATTCATTTTCTTTCAAACACCTTAAAAATACCTATCAAAGCTATATCGATGCTAATCAAAAATTTGGCTTTGGTTTGAATGACCAAGAGATCAATTACTTGGTAAATAGTTATAAATCTCTTAAAAGAAATCCTACAGATGTAGAGTTGATGATGTTTTCTCAAGCAAACTCTGAACACTGTCGTCATAAGTTTTTTAATGCTTCTTGGCAGAATTTATCTGAAAAAAATGAACCAAGCTTATTTCAACAAATAAAATCTACTCATAAGAACTTTAAAGATGGAGTGCTCGTTGCCTATGATGATAATGCAGCGGTAATTGAATCAGAAAGTTCAGAAAAATTTCATCTAGATACAGATAAGAAAGAGTATCAAACTAAGAATTTAAAACATAATATTTGTATAAAGGTTGAGACTCACAATCATCCAACTGCAGTTTCTCCTTTTGAAGGAGCTGCTACGGGATCTGGTGGTGAGATAAGAGATGAAGGGGCTACAGGAATTGGAGCACAACCAAAAGCCGGTTTAACTGGATATTCTGTATCTTATTTAAGACTTGAAAGTTTAAAAGAAAAATGGGAGTTTAAAGAAGATCGCCCTAAACGAATTTCTTCACCAAAAAAAATAATGATCGAGGGTCCTCTTGGGGCAGCTTCATTTAATAATGAATTTGGAAGACCAAATTTAAATGGCTATTTCAGATCTTTCGAGCAAAAGAATGATGGAACTCATTATGGATTTCATAAACCAATAATGATTGCTGGAGGATTAGGAAGTATAAGTTCAAACAACACATTTAAAAAAAAGGTTAAACCTGGAACAAAGATTATTGTTTTAGGAGGACCTAGTTATTTAATCGGGCTA
>NZFZ01000014.1 GCA_002689405.1 Gammaproteobacteria bacterium
TTATCGCCCTGATTTACAAAGTTTAATTGACTTTTATTTACATCCGGTTTGAGAATATCTATTTCAAAATTCTTGCAATCATCCAGTAGCAGCCTGACTCTATCTGAGTCATCCATATCTGAGGATAAGGCCGCACTCAAAAACTCTACAGGGTAATGAGCCTTTAGCCATGCAGTTTGAAATGCAATTAATCCATAACCTGCTGAATGTGCTTTGTTAAAACCATATCCTGCAAAAGTTTGAATCTGATCAAATAGCCCTTCTGCAGCTCTTTCTATTTTTCCTTTTTTCAAAGCTCCCTTGATAAACTCAGGTCTTTGTCTTTCCATTTCTTCAGGAATTTTTTTACCCATAGCCCTTCTAAGCAGGTCTGCTTGCCCTAAAGAAAAGCCAGAATATTCTTGAGCTAGTTGCATGACTTGCTCCTGATAAACTATTACTCCATAAGTATTTTTTAAGACCTTTTCAATATCCTTATCTCCCAGATAGTCTGTTTTTTCAGATCCATGTTTTCTTTTAATGAAGGTATCAACCATTCCTGCATCCAAGGGTCCAGGACGATATAAAGCAACAACTGAAATAATATCTTCAAAAGATGACGGTTTTATCTTTACTAGATATTCTTTCAAGCCCCTAGATTCTAGTTGAAAGACTGCAGTCGTAAGGCCATTTTGTAAAAGATCAAAAGTCAATCTGTCTTCAAGATCTATTTCCTCTAAATCGATTGCATCTAGATTTAGCTTTTCTCTTTTTGTATTAATAAGATCTAGTGCGTCTTTAATGATAGTGAGAGTCCTCAAGCCTAAAAAATCAAATTTTTGTAGGCCTACTGATTCGATATCTTTCATATCAAATTGCGTTGCTAAAGTGTTTGTTGCCTCATCNANATAAAGAGGAGAAAAATCNTTTATCTCTGANGGCGCTATNACTACTCCNGCNGCATGTTTTCCAACATTTCTAATGATGCCTTCTAGTTTCCTAGCCATATCAAATATTTCTTCTGCCTGTTCATCCGTTTTTAAAGCTCTTTTTAAATCATTATTATCTAAGGCTTTTTCAAGAGTCATGTCTGGAGAGAAAGGAATCATTTTTGCTAACTTATCTGCTAAGCCATAGGATTTTCCCTGAGCTCTTGCNACATCTCTAACTACCGCTCTAGCGGCCATAGTTCCAAAAGTACAGATTTGCGCAACAGCATCTTTACCGTACTTTTGAGTGACATAATCAATTACTTTATCTCTTCCGTCTTTGCAAAAATCTATATCAAAATCAGGATTACTTATCCTATCGGGATTTAAAAATCTCTCAAAAAGCAAACCATATTTCAAAGGATCTATACCTGTAATGCCNAGACAATAAGCTACCAANGAGGCTGCTCCTGATCCTCTNCCNGGTCCAACAGGTACATTGTTTTCTTGCGCCCAATTAACAAAATCGGATACAACTAAGAAATAACCGGAATAGCCCATCTTAGAAATAACATCTAATTCAAAATCTAGTCTGTCAGCATATTTAACTTTGTCATCATCAGAAAGATCTTTAGTTTTTTCCTTTAGATTATTTTTAGAAATTTCAATCAAGTGATCTGCAGCTGACTTATTTAAAGGAGTTTTGAANTCAGGTAATACGTAAATACCAGTNTCTATCTCCAAATTGCATTTTTTTCCTAATTCATAAGCATTGGAAAGAACTTCTGGAATGTCTTTGAANTTTTCATACATTTCTTCAGGAGAAAGAAAATATTGNTCTTCAAAATAGCTTCTTGTTCTTCTGGNATCNCTNAATACTTCACCTTTTTGAATGCAGACTCTAGTCTCATGTGCCTCATAATCCTCTTTATCTATAAATCTAACTTCGTTTGATGCAACCACGGGCAATCCTAATTCTCCTGCTTTAGAAAGTATGTAGTCGTTGTATAAATCTTCTTGCGGCCTATTGATTCGAGANATTTCTANGATGAAATCTTCTTTAAATATTTTTTGAAAGTACTTAATTCTTTTTAAAAAAAGATCATGATTTGTATCCAAAACNGCNTTTCCTATATGNCCCCTAAAACCCCCAGAAAGAGCAATNAGTCCNTCNGAATGTTCAGCTAGCCACTCAGTTTCTATAACCGGAATACCTGATGTCTTTCCAACTATTTGAGATTTTGAAATTAGCTTTATTAAATTTTTATAACCTNNTTGATTTTTGGCAATCAGNGTCAAATTNGCNTGTTCGTTNTGAGAAGAACTATCTCTNACNTGNTTTATCTCTGCCCCTGCAATGGGTTTAATCCCTTTTGATCTNACCGANTTNTAAAATTTTAAAAANCCNAAGAGATTTGCAGAATCAGTNATAGCTATACTCTCATANTTGTACTGNTGTGCTTTTTCNGAGAGTTGATCAATTTTGACAATGCTATCGACAATAGAATATTCGCTATGAATATTTAAGTGTGTAAATTTNTTATCTAGCATCTAAAACCGGCTTAAAACTCTTCCTATGATACTNAGTCGGACCTAAAGATTTTAAAATATTTAAGTGCTCTTTTGTTGGATATCCTTTATTTTTTTCTAGAGAAAAATCAGGATATTTTTTGCTNAAAGCAATCATTAAATTATCTCTNTGAACTTTTGCAACAATGGANGCNGCCATTACCTCAGGAATTTTATCGTCAGCTTTAATGATTGCTTTACAAGGATAATTTATTTTNGGGATGTCTATGCCATCGANAATTATCTCTATATTTTTAACCTTTAATCCTAGGATTGCCCTTTTNATGGCNANAAGACTAGCTTCTTTTATATTTAAGGAATCTATTTCCTTGACAGATGCTTNACCNANAGAAATTTTGATTGCATTTCTTTCTATTTCNNTNAGNAGNATGATTCTTTTTTTTTCAGAAAGNTTTTTCGAATCNTTTAATTCAAAATTATTNTTGTTTCCTAAAATAACTGCTGCAGCTACTACAGGACCAAACAAACAGCCTCTTCCAACCTCATCAGCCCCGACAAGGTATTTTTTCATTTTGNNAGAATTTCTCTTAGAGCNATTGAAAACTTATTTGAATCTGTAACNANTAAACTATCTCTTATTAAACTCAACTTGTTTGAAATAACTTCTTGATTNNTAANNGTAAGTTCAACTTTTTCACTGATTTCTTTTCCAGAGACTTGATTTTGTCTTAGTTCAAAAACAATCTTCTCTTGAGAAAGAATATTTGGAAGAGANATNAATTTTGTTTTTANAAAAAAATTNGACAAGATAAAATTACTTAATTTATTGCTCTTATAAATTACTACCATCGGCTTAGCTAAAATTGCNGCCTCTAATGTTGCTGTTCCGGATGCCACAATAGCCATGTTGCANGAGGCTAAAACCTTTTGGGTGGANTCANAAATAACGCTTATTTTTTTTGATAATTGTTTTAACTCNCCNAANAGATCAGACTNTTTATTCAAGGCCAATATAATTTCTACATCAGCATTTTGCTTTTTATATGTATTAATGAAGTCTACTAATGGTTTTGAATGATGATATATTTCGGATTTTCTACTGCCAGGTAANATCGCGATCACNTTTTTATNTAATGGGATACCTAGGTTTTTTNTCAATTCCTCTTCATTTGAGNCTACTNATAAATTTTTAGCAAGNGGGTGGCCTACATAAGAAAAATTAACNCCATGTTTCTTTAATAATTGAGATTCAAAGGGAAATAGNGAGAAAANCCTATGATACAAAGAATTGAANTTATGNACTCTTCCATANCGCCATGCCCAAAACTGTGGACATACATATTGAATAGTTTTGATATTAGTATCTCTTCTTAAAGCTTTACAAATGCCGCTATTAAAAGANGGACTGTCTATTCCAATAAAAATATCAGGATTCTCTTTTTTAAGAAAATTTATAAAATTTTTTCTTAATTTTAAAATTTTTCTTAAATTTAATAACGGATCAATTAAACCCATATAGGAAATTTCTTTAATAGGAAAAAAACTTTTTAACCCCTGACCTTCCATAAGTGGTCCACCTACGCCAATAACCTCTAAGTTTTCGATATTGTCTTTTAAATCAACAAGGAGTTCGTATCCTAGAGCATCTCCAGATTTTTCGCCTGCACAAACTGCGATTTTCAAAATTTTCTAACCTTTAACGAACTATGCTTCTTTCAGTATTTGAAATGCTCTCAATAAAAAGATCCATTTCTTTGATATTTTTAAATTTCGAGATAATTTCTAGTTTTGCGTCTTTAAGTTTGTTTTTTCTGAGATACAAAATTTTATAAGACTCTTTTAAGGCATCCATAGCTTCTTTAGAAAGATTTTGTCTTTGAATGCCCACAGTATTTAAGCCTCTTGGAATTGCAGGATTGCCGCTTACTCTTACATAAGCAGGTACGTCTTTAGTAATAATTGTTCCTAAAGCACTGAAACTATAACTTCCTATATGGCAGAATTGGTGAACTAGTGTAAAACCACTAAGCCTTGCTCCCCTACCAACTTTAACAACTCCAGCAACCCCTGCATTATTTGTCATAACTATATCGTCTTCTAAAATACAATCATGAGCAACATGAGTGTAAGCCATCAATAAGTTATTGTTACCAATTATGGTTTTTCCATTTTCTTGAACAGTACCTCTATTGATTGTTGATCCTTCTCTAATTTCATTTTGGTCGCCAATTTCCAGAAAAGTATCTTCTCCTTGATATTTTAAATCTTGAGGATCGCCTCCTACACTTGCAAAAGGATAAATAAGATTATCTTTACCAATAAAGGTGTTCTTATGGACAAAAGCATTTCCCTCAATGACAGTACCAGATTTTATTTTTACATTTGGACCTATTACTGAATAAGGACCTATAGAAACACCTTCATCTATTTCAGCAGACGCATCTATGTGAGCGGAAGAATGAATCATTTAGGACGATCAGCACAAAGTACAATTGCAGAACAAATAAATTTTTCCCCAACAGTTGCCCTACAGTCAAATTTCCAAATACCTGCTTTCTCAGAAATTTTAGTTGATTCGAGTGTAAGTTTGTCTCCTGGTATTACAGGATTTTTAAACCTTAATTTATCTGCACCTACGAAATAATACATTGAACCTTCTTGAGGTGTTTTGTTCATTGAAACAAAACCCAACACTCCCGAAGCCTGAGCAAGAGCTTCCAGGATTAAAACACCCGGCATAACAGATCTATTTGGAAAGTGACCAAGAAAAAAAGGTTCGCTGTTNGTNATNTTTTTATANGCTTTTATATATTTNTGTTCTTCNANTTCTTCAACTCTATCTACAAGNAAGAACGGATAACGGTGNGGTAANAATGTTTTNATTTTTTCAATATCAATCATCGAANNCTTTTTTTTGAATTGTAATATGTTTCAGCCATTTTGAGTGTTCTAAAACCACNGNGCCTCCGGANTAAATNCCAGGTTTCTTTATTGATCTNGTTANATATGACATTGGGTTNANTCTNACACCATTTTCNATTTTTATNTTATCAACAATNCCACAGCCNCCNCCAATTAANCAATCTTCNCCNATNACTGTACTNCCTGCNATNGCCGTCTTTGCTCCTATTATGGTGTTTTTTCCGATATTGCAGTTATGTGCAATATGAACTTGATTATCTAACTTAACACCGCTGTTNAAAAGTGTNGTACCTAGAGATGCCCTATCAATGGTGCAAGAAGCTCCTACCTCTACATTGTCTCTTAGCTCAACAGATCCTAGATGTTCTATCTTTTCCCATGAATTTTCAGATTTTGCAAAACCCAAGCCATCAGAGCCAATTACTGAATTTGCATGAATTATATTTTTTTTACCAATCCTAATTGAATGGTAAAGACAAACATTTGGGTGTAAATAGGTGTCTTCTCCAATAAAAACATTGTTTCCTACAAAGACTCCTGAGTTAATTTTAGTTCCTTTTTCAATTATTACATTTTTACCGATATAGACATTGTTTCCAATTTCTATCTCATCTTTTGAATATGAATCTGCATAATTTTTGTTTAGAGTTTCGTTTCTCAAATTTCCAGAAAACAATTGCGTCAGTTTTGCATAGGATTCGTGAGGATTTGCTACAAGAATATAATCTACATGACAATATTCAATATATTCTTTTGAAGTGAGGACTGCAGAGGCAGATGTTGCCTCGAGATCTTTTCTAAACTTTTTATTGTAGATAAAAGAAATAGAGCCTTTATCAGCCTCCAATAAAGTTTTTATCTCAGAAACAATCTTTGAGCCATCTCCGACTAATTGGCCCCCCAAAAAATCTGAAATTTCTGAAAGCTTAAAAGATTTTTTGGACAAACTTAACTATTTCTTCTGTTCTTTATTTATTAGGTCTACAACTTCAGGTGTTAAGTTAACTTTTTCGTCTGATCTATCAAAAGCAAGTAACGCTTGAGAATTCAAAAGCATCTTAATTTTTTTTGNTTTAATCAATTCATTTACAACTTTTTGCACAACTTCTGCCTGATCAGCCTGGAGTTTTTGCGTAACTTCTTGTTCCTTTGCTTGTATTTGTTGAGATAAGAGCTGGATGCTTTGATAGAGAGTTTGAATTTTTTTCAAAATTTCTTCTTTTTCTGCGTCAGAAAGAGTAGATTCATCCTTCTTTAGTTTTTCAGCAAGTTTTATTCTCTCGCTATCTTTAGATTGTGCTTCATCAGTCAGGTCTTTATAGTCAGAAGAATCTCTCAAGTCATCGATACGCTCTCTTGCCAAATCAGTTCCTAAGAAAATTGCATTGTAATCAATTACAGCGATTCCTTCCGATAAAAAAGCTGAACTACCAAAAAATGACAAAGAAATAAAAATAAATATTCTTTTGATGTTTTTCATATCTAACCCCTCGTAGAGAACTATTTTAAATTAAAAAAGGTATTGAAGTTTACACTTTTGGTAAAGAAAATTCCTATTTTTTTTTAAAATTGTGTACCAATTTCAAACTGAAAAGTTTCTGTCCTATCAGTTGGTGAATCATTAAAAACAGAAGATAATGCAAACGATAATGGACCTAAAGCTGTTATCCAAGTAACTCCAACTCCAATAGAATACCTCAATTCAGATAGGTCAAATTCGTAGCAGTTTGTTTCATAAGAACGACATCCATCACTAAAAACATTTCCATAATCAAGAAAAACTGAACCCCTAATAGAACGAGGATCAGGAACAAAAGTCAATGGAATGATTAAATCAAAACCTCCTGTTACGCTGTAAGGACCTCCAACAGGTCTTTGCCTGTTTGGGCTAAATCCAGAAGAATAGACAGCTTTTGGACCTAAATAATTCTGTTTAAAACCTCTTACAGATCTCATACCTCCGGCATAGAAATACTGATATGGGGGGGCGGTATTTGTATCGCCATAGGCAAACAAATACCCAATTTTTGAACGATAACCAAAAATTAATCCTCTAGGCAGCGGTTCAAAATATTTAAAATCATGGGAAAATCTTCCGTAGTTTAAATTACTACCAGGTAAAGACAAAGACAAAGAGATTGCATTGCTTGACCCGCTCGTTGGAAACACACCTCTATCCAAAGTAATTCTTCTCCATGAAACCGAAGCATTATAGGTTGTAAAATTTCGTCCCTCTGAATTGTAAAAATCTATGATTTGTCTAGAGCTATAAAGGTTTGTTGCTAGCTTGGTATTGTCATATCCTAAAGAAAGTCCAAGCCCCTCTATTTCGCTGATAGGTAAGTCAAACCTAACACTGCCACCATAAGAATCGGTGTTATAAGCTGCNATGTTGAAGTTTCCATAATCTGTTTTTCTATAAAATGCTCCATATCCAAGCCCGATTCCATCAATCGTGAAATAAGGATCAAAGAAATTAAAGGACACGTCTTGACGCCATTCGCTGTAATTAACTCCTACTGAAACTGAATTTCCTGTTCCAAAAGCATTTTTTTCTGAATAATTAGCACCTAAATTAAAACCATATGCACCATAACCAAGGGATCCTCCGATGGAGCCTGAAAATTGTTCTTCAACTTTAAAAATCACATCAACTTCATCGGTAGAGCCTGGGACAGAATTTTTTTCGTATTTCACATTTTTGAAAAAACCAAGTCTGTCTAATCTCAATTTTGAAGTTTCAAGTAAATTATTAGATACCCAGCTTTTTTCCATTTGACGCATTTCCCTTCTGAGAACAACATCGTGAGTTCTTTCGTTTCCTTCAAAAGAAATTCGATTCACCATGGTTCGCTGTCCTGGATCGACGAACAAAGTAAGAGCTACCGTTTTATCTTTCTCATTTATATCTTTAGAAGTAGACACCTCGGCGTTGGTATAGCCAAGATTTTCCAGTAAGTTTGTAATTCTATCTTCAGTAGCTTTTAAAAATCCTTCTATATAAATCTCATCTACAGGAATCTGTATTAAACTTCTTACAAAAATTTCCTTATCTTCAAGATCTCCAGCTAACTTTACATCGCTAACCCTATAGACCTCTCCTTCGGTGACCTTGATTGTGATATAAATATCTTTCTTGTCTTTAGAAATTGATACCATAGTAGAGTCAACATTAAATTTTAAATATCCTTGGTTTTTATATATCGACTCTAAAGTTTCGAGATCCCCTTTTAAGTTTTCTCTTGAGTATCCAGATCCTCTACTAAAAACAGAAAGCCAATTTTTTTCTTTAAGCTTAAATTCGTCTAGGATTTCCTGATCTTCTAATAATTTATTCCCTACTATATTAATTTTTCTTAAAGTTGCTGATTCTCCCTCATCAATAATCACCGAAAGCTTTATCCTATTTTTTGGGAGATCTTCAGTAGAGACTTTAACCTCAGCAGAGTATTTTCCTTGCGAAGAATACTGCCTTTCCAACTCAACACTCAAACTTTCAAATACAGATCTTTTGTATAGGGCTCCTTCCGATATTCCTGATTTTTTAAGGCCATCCAAGAGGTCATCTGTCTTAATTTGTTTATTGCCATCTATGACTATTTCATCAATAGTTGGCCTTTCTTGAAGATCAATAAGCAAAGCATTTCCATCTCTTCCTAATTTAACATCGTCAAACTTTCCTGTCTCAAAGATAGATGAAGCAATTTCTTTGAAAATGTTTTTATTAATTTCATCTCCTAAACCAACTGGCATTACTGCAAATACACTTCCTGCTGAAACTCTTTGAAGTCCTGTAATCCTTATGTCATCGATTACCCATGAATTAGTATCTTGAAGATATGAATATGGAGAGAAAAGAATTAAAAATATAAAAAACCGCTTAAACATTTTTTTGCTAGCTAAGAATTCTAAAAATATCATTGAAAAAAACAAAAACAAAAAGAAAGATTAAAAAAGCAGTTCCAAGTCTATAAAAGAATTCAAGTATTCTAACAGGGATATCTCTGCCAATTATTTTTTCAATGGTTAGAATAAGTGCTTGGCCTCCATCTAAAACTGGCAAAGGAAATAAATTAACGATGCCAAGACTGATACTTATTAAGGCAGTCAAATAAAAGAAAGAATAAAAACCGCCATAGATTACGGATTCGCCAGCATATTGGCCTATCATTACTGGACCTCCTAAGTTTTTTGTTGAAACTTGTCCAAAAATAATTTTGCTTATAAACGTGATTGAGTTTTCAATTACACTGTAAGTCTGTGAAATGGAGTTTTTTAAAGAATCCTTCAGGGAGTACTTCTCCAAAACTCTTGCTTTATCGCTAAGCTCGTATGATGAGCTGACTCCAATTTGCCAATTAAAAGTGTTTTCAGAAAGATTTGGTTTTATGCCCAATGTATTAATTTCATTACCTCTAAGAATTTTTACTAAAATCTCGTTACCTTTAGACTTATTTATTTCTTTTCTAATGTCTCCCCAATAAGTAATGGGTTTATTACTTATTTCTAGAATTTTGTCACCAGGTTTTATTCCTCCCTCTGCAGCGGGGCTTGCTTCCATAACTGAGCCAATTATTGGTTCTAAGGGTGGAAAAATTCCTAGTTCGTATAAGAGATTTGAAGGTTCTTTTGAGCTGAGCCAATTATTTATCGACAGGTAAAATTCAAAAGAATTTTCATTTCTTAAAATCTCTATTTCCAAGTCTCCTGATTCACCTAACCTTTTAGAAAGAGCAAGTTGTGCATCGGAAAAAGAAGATATCTTGGTACCGTCAATTTTTGAAATCAAATCTCCTTTCTCAATCCCTTGTTTATATGCGATTGAATTTGGAAGAACGTCTCCAACTATTGGCATAATTTTATAAATTCCAAAAAGATTGATAGTAAAAAAAATTACTATAGCCAAAATAAAGTTAAAGATTGGCCCTCCTAAAGTTATCAATAATTTTTGGTAATACTTTTTTGAAGCATAAGAATCGTCTGATTGAGATTTATCCGAAATTTCTTCTCCATTCATTTTTACATATCCACCAAAGGGTAATAATCTTAGGTTAAAAACGGTCTTAGATTTTGTTTCCCAACTTTTGATTGATTTTCCAAATCCAATAGAAAAATCCAATACTCTTACGCCAAAAAGACGAGCAAACGAAAAGTGTCCAAGTTCATGAATGAAAACAATTATCGAAATAAGTGCTAAAAAAGAAAATATGTATACAAGAAACGTCATCTGATATTTTTAGGTGCAAAATTTAAGGCAATTTTTTTTGCCTCTTCATTAAATTCTAGAATTGATGGTAATGATACAGAAGTTAAATCCATATTACTCTTATCTGCATAATTAAGGGTGGATGAAATTAGCTTATATATATTTAAAAAGCTAATTTTATTTTTCAGAAATAATTCTACAGCTATCTCATTTGCTGCATTTAAAATAATTGGCATCC
Source organism: Gammaproteobacteria bacterium (assembly GCA_002689405.1). Classification (GTDB taxonomy): domain Bacteria; phylum Pseudomonadota; class Gammaproteobacteria; order Magnimaribacterales; family AG-339-G14; genus MEDG-81. The sequence continues at coordinate 10,805 of NZFZ01000014.1, forward strand.
CTTTTTCATGATTTAAGGCAAAGTATGCAAAATCTATAGATGGGAACTTTTTAGGATCTATTGGTTTAAAACTTAGATTTTTTAATTTCTGCAAATTAATTTTTTTTACATCGTTTTCAAGTATATCCGGGAAGCCAAGACCATAAGATATCGGAATCTTCATATCTGGCAAAGCCATGGCTGCTAAAATTGTACCATCACAAAACTCGACTAAAGAGTGAATAAGTCCTTCAGGATGAATAATAGCCTCAATCTTGTTGGGGTCTTCTCTAAATAAATACTTTGCCTCTATTATTTCTAGAGCTTTATTCATCAAAGTGGAAGAATCTATAGTAATTTTTCGTCCCATCTTCCATATAGGATGTTTTAAAGCTTGCTTTGGGGAAATATTTTTAAATTGTGATTTGGGTAAACTATAGAAGGGACCGCCTGAGCAAGTTAAAGTAATTTTAGATATAGAGTTTTCTTTTTTACCTTGAATGCTTTGATGAATAGAGCAATGTTCAGAATCAATTGGAATGATTTGGGCTCCATGTTTTTTTGCTTCATCAACAATAAATTCGCCAGCCATGACCAATGGTTCTTTATTTGCGATTAAAACTTTCTTTCCTGATTCTATGGAATGATGGATTAGCTCTAAACCTTCAGAACCTGAAATGGCAGCTATTACTGTGTCTACATCCTTACCGGAAATTAATTTTAGAAGATCATTCTTGTTGATAAGTTTCTTACTTGAAAGTTTATCTTTTGGTTTTTCTAAGTATATTTTTGCTTTCTTATGTCTTTTTGCTTGTACTTTTATCAAATCTTCATTAGAAAAAGCAACTAAACAAGCAATTTCATATTCGTCTTTATTTTTTTCAATGACTTCAAGAGAGGATTTTCCAACCGATCCTGTAGATCCAAGTAGTACTACTTTCTGCATCAAATTAGGCTATAAAAAATGAAAAAAACAGGCATGCAAATGATGTGACTATCTATTCTGTCAAGCACGCCTCCATGCCCCGGCAACAAATTTCCAAAATCCTTGATACCCATTAATCTTTTAGATTTACTTGCAAGCAAGTCTCCGACAATACTTGCTAAAGAAGAAATCAGAATTATAAATAAGGTTATCAGATAACCGAATGAATCTATAANTAGGGATATAACTAGGAATTCTGAAAAAATCTCTGAGCCTATCATTTGTAATTCAATGAACAAATATCCAGACAAAAGAAACAAGAAACTTGTAATCGCCAATCCCAACAAGGTTCCCTCTAAGGTTTTATTTGGACTTATAGATGGGAAGATAAATCTTTTGCCTAAAAGTTTTCCAAAAATCAAGGCAAAAGTATCTGTAGATACTGAAATTAGCAATGCTGTAAAAAAAAAGCTTCTGCCTGATGAGCTCGATATAGGAAATATTAGAGATATATTGACAAGAATCATAATAAAAATGATCCATNGAAAGATGCTTTTTTTTCTTTTTATTTTAAAGAGCTCAAATAAGGAATATCCTAATATGCCAGCTAAAATTATTTGAAAGANGGTGTCGCTTGTGAAAAAAACAAAAAAAAGAACAAAGAGGCCTAAAATCAGTCCAGTAATGACTCTTTTCATTCTTATCCTGTTACTACTCCAAACTTTCTTTTTCTGCCTACAAAATCCGCNAGAGCATCATCAAAATCTTTTTTATTAAAATCTGGCCAAAGTTTATTAGAAAAATAAAGTTCNGAATAAGAAGACTGCCAGAGGTAGAAATTACTCAATCTTTGTTCTCCTCCAGATCTTATTATTAAATCTGGGTTAGGAAACCTTTTTGTTTCTAGATAATCCTCTAGAGAATTTTCGTTTAATTCTTTATTTTTTTTGTCTGCATTAAATTTTTTGACTGCATTTATTATGTCCCATTTTCCTCCATAGCTAGCAGCGATAATCAAATTAAGCTTNGGTTCATATTCGTCAGTTAGTTTCTTTGAATCTTCTATTTGCTTTATTAATTTTTTATTAAACCTTGAAATATCTCCAATAAAATTTAGCTTAACTTTTTCTTCTCTAAGTTCNGGTGTCTGTTCTTGCAATGCGTCAAAAAACAGACTAATTAAATCTNTAACTTCTACTTCCTTTCTTAACCAATTTTCTGTACTNAAAGCAAACAAAGTAAGATAATCAATTTTTTTTTCTAAGGCGTACTCAACTGCTAATCTAGCTTTTTTTACACCTTCTTTATGTCCTGCTTTTGAAGGAAGGTTTCTGTTTGACGCCCACCTACTATTTCCATCCATAATTACAGCAAGATGGTTGAGATTTTTCATTTTTTATATTTCTAAAAGATCTTTTTCTTTTTTCTCTAAAAGTAAGTCTATTTTGGTTACATAATCATCGGTGAGAGTCTGAATGATTTCTTCCCCGCGCCTTAAATCATCTTGAGAGATTTCTTTTTCGTTGTAGAATTCTTTTAACATAGCATTTGCATCTCTTCTCTGATTTCTTATAGAAACTTTTGAATTTTCAGCNTCAGATTTAGCAACCTTGATTAAATCTTTTCTGGTCTCTTCAGTTAACTCAGGAATAATAACTCTAATTACGTCTCCTGAAGTAGCAGGTTGAAGACCAATATCTGAAGACTGGATAGCCTTTTCAATATTTTGGACCTGATCTTTTTCCCAAGGAACTATTGATAAAGTTTTAGCATCTTCAACNGAAATATTACTCATTTGGCTGATTGGAGTTCTTGAACCATAGTAATCGACTTCAACTGACTCCAATAAAGATGGGTTTGCTCTTCCTGTTCTTATCCTTTGAAGTTTTTTTTCTAAAGATAAAATGGTTTTATTCATTTGCTCTTCAGTTTCAGATTTGGTTTCGTTGATCATTATTTATAAAAAAACATTATTAGCTTTTAAGTTGAGACTGAACTTCTTCTGCAAAGTCCTTTTTTTCAACTTCAATACCTTCACCAACCTCAATTCTTATAAATGACGATATTTTTGCATTCGATTCAGAAAGAAATGCTTCAACGGTCTTCGAGGGATCTTTCACAAAGGCTTGTTTTAACAAGCTCACATCAGCAAGTTGTTTGTTTAGTTTTCCCTGAATCATTTTTTCTTTAATTTCTTCAGGTTTATTTTCCTTTTCTACCTGGGATCTAAAAATTTCTCTCTCCGAGTTGATATAAGATTCATCTAAATCTTCTGGTGACAACACAATAGGATTGGTTGCCGCTATATGCATAGCTACTTCTTTAGCAATTTCTGGACTTCCTTGTTCTAGAGAAACTCCGGCTGCTATTTTTTTATTTGAATGAATATATGATTCTAAAACTTCTCCAGTGATTTTTTTTACTTTTCTAATGATTATGTTTTCACCGATTTTCTGCACCAAAGACATTCTTTGCTTTTCCATATTTTCAGAAACTACATTCAATAAATTATCTTCAGATGAAGCCTCTACTGCAACTTTCAAAGTTTCTTCACAGAAATTAATAAAATTTTCATCTTTAGCAACGAAATCAGTTTCGCAATTAACTTCTACAAAAATAATTTCTTTTTTAGAAATATTAGAAGTTATTATCCCCTCAACAGCAGTTCTTGAAGCTTTTTTTTCAGCTTTTAAAGCGCTGCTTTTTCGTAAATTTTTTATTGCGTCATCTATATTTCCATTTGCTTGTTCAAGAGCCTTTTTACATTCCATCATGCCAAGGCCTGTTTTTTCCCTAAGCTCTTTCACGTCTTGTGCTTTTATTGTCATTTATTCTTCCTCAGTTGATTCTTTAGTTTCTTCTTGATTGCTACTTTCGGTTTGAACTTCTTGTTCATCTTGAGAAGCTTTTTTGACAACTACAGGTCCATCTTTAGAGGTTCTGGTTGCTCCTGACATTTCAGCGCCTTCAAGGCATGCATTTGAAATTATTCTAGAAATCAAAGAAATTGACCTAATAGCATCATCATTTCCTGGAATAATAAAATCCACATCATCTGGGTTTGAATTAGTATCAACTATTCCAATGATGGGAATNCCCATTTTTTTTGCTTCAGCTATTGCTATCTTTTCATTTTCTACATCAACAACAAAAAGAGCTTCGGGAAGACCTCCGATGTTCTTAATTCCGCCAATTGAACGATCTAGTTTTTCCATTTCTCTTCTAATCCCTAAGACTTCTTTCTTGGTTAAATCCGCAAATTTACCTTCTTCTTCCTGAGTATTGAGAATTTCAAGCCTTCTAATAGAGGATCTTACAGTTTTATAGTTTGTGAGCATCCCGCCNAGCCATCTATAGTTGATGAAAGGCATATTGCATCTTTCAGCTTCTTCTTTTATTACTCTTCTTGCGGCTCTTTTGGTTCCTACAAAAAGAATTCTATTATTAGAAGCCGAGAGCTTTTTACAAAACTCAACAGCAGGGTTTAGGCACTCTAAAGTTTTTTCTAAATTGATAATATGAACTTTGTTTCTGTCTCCAAAAATGTATTTTTCCATTTTAGGATTCCAAAACCTAGTTTGATGTCCGAAATGAACTCCGGCTTTCAACATTTGTTCTATGGAGATATCCATAAATTGCTCCTTTTTTTGTAGCCTTTTTGGCTGGGTTATTCCTCCTCGAGGCTAAGTATTAAACTGGCATTGAGCAATGCCAGCACCCTAATACTCTATCCAAACGAGTGTGTGTTTTTCTCTCTACTTTACAGAGAAATCGAATTAGAACACATTCCAAATTAAGAATAAAGAAATTAATTATGTTCCTTTAAGAGATCTTCTACGCTATAAAAACCGGGTTTCTTTTGACGCAAAAAATGACTTAGCCTTGCACCTTCTCCAAAAATGTCTCTGCTTAGTGCATTGTGAGTGATAAGAATTTCTTCATTATCAAATCCAAATATGACTTCATGCCTTCCAACAGAAGACTTATCTCGAAGAGATTCAATATTTATATTGATATCTTTATTAAGATGAAATTCTATGAATTTCTTTATGTCTAAAGCTGTTCCAGAAGGGGCATCTTTCTTTTTTTTATGGTGAGTTTCTATAATCTTTATAGAGACTTTAGTTTGAGAATTATTAATTAGGTTTTTATTAATATCATCAATAATAGCTTTAAGAATCTTCAACTTGAAAAAAGCTATTCCTCTACTTAAATTTGGAGCGTGAAGTATAGCCACATCTTCAGACAAACTTTTTAAATTATTTATCTGTTCCGAACTATGTCCTGTAGAGGCTAAAAGCAAAGGAATTTTATTTGAGAGGCAAAATTCATGAACATTTGAAAGATTTTCTGGATATGATGCATCGATTACTACAGGATTCTTTAATTTTTCTTTTGGTATTTCTAGAAGAGATCCTAATAATGGATGAGACAAGTTATCTATTTTTTTTCCTTGTAGTGGATTTTCTGAGGAACAAATACCATAAGATATTGAGTTAGTTTTCAAAATAGATGAACCTAATCTTCCTGTTGCACCGACAAGAATCAAGTCATTTTGTAAATTAGTCATAAATTTTTAAAAAAGGCTTTAGCCGAATTTAGCCAGGAACTCATCAACGGAGAGTTGTTTTCATGAGACATGTTTTCTTTAAATTTGTTCAAAAGATTTTTTTGTTGCGTATTCAAGTTTACTGGAACTTCAACTATTACCCTAACTAGAATATCTCCAACGGATCCACCTCTTAGTGGTTTTATGCCTTTGCCATTCAATCTAAAAATTTTATGGCTTTGAGTTCCTGAAGGGATTTTTATCTTTGCTTTGCCTACAAGTGTAGGAACTTCAATTGAGCCGCCCAGTGCTGCGTCTACAAAGTCTAAAGGAACTTCACAATAGAGATGTCTTCCATCTCTTTCAAAAATAGAATGCTCTTTAACATTTATGGAAATATAAAGATCGCCTCGATTACCTCCCCGGCCTAACTCGCCTTCTCCTGAAAGCCTGATTCTATCCCCATCATCTACTCCTGCTGGAATCTTAACTGATAGTTTTTTGTTATTGCTTAAAAAGCCAGATCCGTTACATTTAGAACAATTTTTATCATGAATTTCCCCTTCTCCTCTACAATGAGGACAAGTTTGCTGCATGGAGAAAAAACCTTGTTGCTGACGTATTAAGCCAGCTCCTCCACAATAGGAACATCGATTCCAAAGTCCATTACACCGCTCCTTTGAGGGAATTTCTATATTTAAAGATTTACCAAAAACTGCTTCCTCAAGAGAAACTTCTAAGTTGTAGCTTAAGTCAGCACCCCTAGATGAGGCTCTTCCTCCTGAAGATCCTCCAAAAATATCTGAGAATATGTCACCAAAAATATCGCTAAAAGCATCTGCAGCTCCCTGAGAGCTTGAAAAGGATGAATTTACTCCTTCGTGACCAAAATTGTCATAAGTTTGTCTTTTTTGATCATCGGATAAAATCTCATATGCTTCGGAAAGTTCTTTAAATTTCTCAGCAGCTTGGGAATCATCTGGATTTCTATCCGGATGATATTTCATTGCTAATTTTCTATAAGCCTTTTTTAATTCATCCTTGCTGGCTGATTTGCTAACTCCAAGAACATCATAATAATCTTTCTTGCTCATGATGCTTTAGAGGGAAACTAACTTTTCTCTTCTTTTACTTCTTCAAAGTCGGCATCTACAACCTCATCACTGGAAGTCGCATTCTCAGATTCAGAATTATTTTGATTATCTTGTTGAGCTTGCTGTTGCTCAGCATAAAGTCTTTGAGCTAATGAGGAAGAGGCATCGGCAAGAGATTTTGTTTTTTCTTCAATATCACTCTTATCTTCGCCTTTCAAAGCTTCTTCAAGAACAGATATGGCACTTTCTATGCTTTCTTTTTCAGAAGCCTCAACTTTATCTGCAGACTCTTCTAAGGTTTTCTTACAACCGTGGATTAAAGTATCTGCAGCATTTTTAGCTTGAACCAGTTCTTCAAATTTCTTGTCGTCTTCAGCATTTGCTTCAGCTTCCTGAACCATTTTTTCTATTTCCTCATCAGATAAGCCACTTGAAGCTTGAATGGTTATGGATTGTTCTTTATTGGTAGCCTTATCTTTTGCTGAAACATTAAGAATTCCATTAGCATCTATGTCGAAGGAAACTTCAATTTGTGGCATACCTCTTGGTGACGCAGGTATTCCATCCAGATTAAACAAACCAAGTTGCTTGTTGTCTTTAGCCTGTTTTCTTTCTCCTTGAACAACATTCACAGTAACTGCTGTCTGATTATCTTCAGCAGTTGAAAAAATTTGGGATTTATTTGTAGGAATAGTTGTATTTTTTTCAATTAAAGGAGTCATAACGCCTCCCATTGTTTCAATTCCAAGAGTTAAAGGAGTTACATCTAGCAGGAGAATATCAGTTACATCACCCGCAAGAACTGCTCCTTGAATTGCTGCTCCAGCGGCAACTGCTTCATCGGGATTGATGTCTTTTCTAGGATCTTTTCCAAAAAATTCCTTAACTTTTTCTTGAACTAGAGGCATTCTGGTTTGCCCTCCTACTAAAATAACATCACTAATTTCTGATGTTGAGAGCTTTGCGTCACTAAGGGCAGTTTTGACAGGCTCTAAAGTTTTTGAAACTAGATCGCCAACTAAAGACTCTAATTTTGCCCTAGTAAGCTTTAAAAGTAAGTGTTTTGGCCCAGAAGAATCAGCAGTGATGTAAGGGAGGTTAATCTCGGTCTGTTGATTTGAAGAAAGCTCTATTTTTGCTTTTTCAGCTGCCTCTTTTAGTCTCTGAATAGCTGAAGAGTCTTGAGTTAAGTCAAAGTTCTGTTCTTTTTTGAATTCCGTAACCAGATGATCTATCAAAACATTGTCAAAATCTTCCCCTCCCAAAGATGTGTCTCCATTTGTAGATAGAACTTCAAACTGTTTTTCTCCATCAATTTCGGCTAATTCAATGATAGAAATATCGAAAGTTCCTCCACCTAAGTCATAGACTGCAATTTTTTGGTCTCCGGTTTTTTTGTCCATACCAAACGCTAAGGCTGCAGCAGTGGGCTCATTAATTATTCGTTTAACTTCTAGGCCAGCAATTTTTCCTGCATCCTTAGTTGCTTGCCTTTGGGAATCGTTAAAATAAGCAGGAACTGTTATGACCGCCTCCTTGATTTCATGGCCCAAAAAATCTTCAGCAGATTTTTTCATTTTCATAAGAACTTGGGCAGAAATTTGCTGAGGAGCAAGTTTTTCTCCTTTTACTTCGACCCAGGCATCACCATTTTCTGCTTTTATTATTTTGAAAGGCGAGGACTCTGATTCTTTTTTTATCTCTCCATCGAATTTTCTACCAATCAATCTTTTAATTGCGTACAGAGTATTTTCTGGATTTGTTACTGCTTGACGCTTAGCACTTTGCCCCACAATGGTTTCGCTTTCAGTGTAAGCCACTACAGAAGGTGTGGTTCTGTCACCTTCAGAATTTTCAATTATTTTAGGCTTTCCACTTTCTAAAATGGCTACACAAGAGTTTGTTGTACCTAAATCTATTCCTATAATTTTTGACATTTTTTAACTCCTTGAAACTTTCTCATCCTTTTTTATGGGGGTAAAGAGAAAAAAAACAAGGAAAAAACTATATTTTATTGACTATTACTAATGCCGGTCTGATAACTCTTTCTTGAATTTTATAACCTTTTTGGACTACTTCTAAGATTTCCTCAGTTGGCTTAGACTTATCTTCTTTTACTGACAAAGCCTCATGAAAATTGGGATCAAATGTATCCCCTATGGGATCAATTTCTTCAATATTATTATTAGATAGGGCCTGAGAAATTTCTTTTAAAACAAGTTCAATTAAACTTCTTGGAATTTCCTCTTCAGAATGCTGTAAAGCCCTTGTCAAATTATCTATTGGCGAAAGAAGGTCTTTAGTAATTAGCTCCGCTGAAAAAACTCTTGCTTTGAGAATTTCTCTTTGAGAAGTTCTTCTAACATTTTCAACTTCTGCATGTGCTCTCAAGACCTTCTCTTCAAGAGCTGTTATGACTTCAGAAGAAATTTTACTTTCAACTTCCTTTTCAGATGAATTTTCTTTTGAAAAAGATTCTTCATTTACGAAAGACTCTTCGTTAGAATTCTTATCAGCTGGATTTGTATTTGTATTCTTTTTCTTACTTTTCGCCATCTATAGGTTTCACATAAAGGACTAGCTTATGGTCGACAATTTCATATCCATGTTTTTTTGCAATTTTTTCTTGTTCTTCTTCAATCAAGTCATTTTTAAACTCAATGACTGCTCCCGAGTCAATACAAACCATGTGATCGTGATGATCTTCTGAAACAAGCTCATAAACCGAGTAATTATCTTCAAAATTTTGCTTCATAAGAATCCCTGCAGATTCAAACTGTGTCAATACCCTGTAAACGGTTGCTAGACCTACTTCATCGCCAGAATCCCTAATTTTTTTATAAATGTCTTCAGCACTAAGATGTCTTTCTGAGGACTGTTCAAAAATTTCCAATATCCTGACTCTTGGTAGGGTGACCTTCAGTCCAGCTTTTCTTAAATTTTTATCTTCGCTCATCTTTGAAAAATATGCTTAAATCTCGTTGTGAAATTTACATCTTTGATAGCTATTATAACTATTTTTTTCCTTAATTCTTGTGCAAGCAACTTTTATCAAGTTCCTATTTCTCAAGGAAATATAATAAGTTTAGAGATGTTATCAAAACTTGAAAAAGGTCTTACTAAAGCTCAAGTTCAATACATTATGGGAACCCCATCAGTTAAAGATCCTTTTAACTCATCAAAATGGGACTATATTGGATACGAAATAATTGGTAACGAACTTTTAAGAGAAGTTCACTATTCATTACATTTTGAAGATGAAAAGCTCAGTAAATGGATTCAAAAACTTAATTCAGATTCAAATGAAGATGTAATTGGAATTACAGAAAAGCTGAGTACAGAAAAATCAGAAAAATAGCGCCAATTGAGATATATCTTAGACAAAAGAAAAGAAGTTTAAATAAGGAGCTATTTATATTTAAATTTTCTTCAAGAAAATGTTTTGGCAAAATCCAGCCAGTCAGCAAAGCAATAAAAAACCCTCCCATAGGCAACATTACATTATTGGTTAAATAATCGAGTCCTTCCAAAAAATTTAAACCAAAAAATTTAATTTCTGCCCAAATATTAAAAGAAAAAATACTTCCCAATCCAATGATCCATATAAGTAATCCTAAGACAAATACAATAATTCTTCTTTCTGTTTTAGCCTTTTCTTCCATCCAAGCTGTAAATGGCTCTAATAATGAAATTGAAGAACTCAAAGCAGCAATCGACAAAAGGACAAAAAATAAGACAGAGAAGATATTTCCAAAAGGCAAAGAATAAAAAGCAACTGGCAAAGTTTCAAAAATTAGACTAGGTCCGGCGTTGGCCATTAACTCAGGATTACTGAAAACAATGGGGAATATTGCAATGCCAGCAATCAAAGCTACAAAAGTATCCAATAAAATAATCGATAAAACTGTTTTGCCAATCAATTGATTTTCAGGAATATAAGCTCCATAAGCCATTATTGCACCCATGCCAATGGATAAAGAAAAAAAAGCTTGACCCATAGCGCTAATAATTACTTGAGGTGTTAAAGCTGAAAAGTTTGGATTGAATAAAAAAAATAATGTCGAATCTATATCCCCAGTTATAGATGAATAGATAGCTATCAGAATTATAAATATAAAAAAGATGGGCATTAACAAGCTTACAGATCTTCCAATTCCTTTTACCACCCCAAAACCAACAATAACGCAAGTGAAAATTATAAAAATTGAATGCCATAGAATAAGTTTTAAAGGAGAAGCTGCAAAGGAAGAGAAATAACTTGTTGAATATTTTGAGGGATTTTCCAATCCCGAAGGGAAAATGTTGAAAATATAGGAAAATGCTATGCCCGCAAAAACACTGTAATAAGAGAGTATCAATACTCCTGCAAAAGCTCCTAAAGTCCCAAGGTATTTCCAACTTTTATTTAATTGGAAATCTACAGAGATTTTTTTTAAAGAATTTATCGGGCTTTTTCTTCCATATTTACCAATTAGTATTTCTGAAGCCATTACCGGTAAGCCTATAATTAGTATGCAAAATAAATAAACAATCACAAATGCGCTGCCGCCATTTGAGCCTACCATATAAGGAAATTTCCAAATATTTCCTAAGCCCACGGCCGATCCAGCCGCGGCTAATATGAACGTTGAATTGCCCTTCCAAATTTTTGAATTACTCATTCAATATAATTTTATAAATTTTCTAACAAGTTATACTAGTCCAGTAAAATGGCTAAAGACAAGAAAATAAATAGAAAGCCGGTCATTGAAAATCGTCAAGCAAAATATAATTACGAACTCTTAGAAAGTTTTGAAGCTGGTATTTCTCTTTTAGGTTGGGAAGTAAAATCTATAAGGGCTTCTAGTTTAGAATTAAAGGACAGTTATATTTTAATGAAGAAAGGAGAAGCCTATATAATTGGGCTTTCTATTTTGCCGCTCAAAGAAGTAACTTTTTCAGTAGATCCCTTAAGGGTAAGGAAACTCTTGCTGACAAAAAATGAATTATCAAAAATTTTTAAAGCTACTCAAGAGAAAGGTCTAACTTGTATTCCTACAAAGATATTCTGGAAAGATAATTTGATCAAATTGAAAATCAGTTTGGGACAAGGGAAATCTAAATTTGATAAAAGAGAAAGCATTAAAAGAAAAGAGTGGGAAAGAGAAAAGCTTAAGACTAAGAACTTTAATAGCAACTTATAAAAAAATTATTACAATAAGATAACTTTATGGGGGTGAAATGGATTAGACATCTGTTTTTGAACTAAAAGTGCATGTCGAGCAGGTAACAATCTCGTAAAAAAAAGTTGCAAAACAATTAGTTGGCAATAAAGCAAACTACGCTCTAGCTGCTTAATTAAGCTAGCTTTCTTTACCTGATATCTATTAAGGTAAAAGAAAGTCGATTAATAGATTGCTCAAAAAAATATTTCTGTGATTTTTTTGAAAAGCTTTTAACAGAATACTTTTTGATTATCCTGCTCATCGGAGAATTAAAAAAGGAATTTAAAAGATGAAACTAAACATGTAGAGCTGATAGGGATAGATTGATGGACGCGGGTTCGATACCCGCCACCTCCACCAAATAATTTTTATTGTGATCACTTACTTAATAAATTTAAAAAGAGCAAATGACAGATTGGTTTCAGCAAAAGATGCTTTTGACAAAGCAGGAATAAATTTCAATCTCGAAGTAGCAGTAGATGGCAAAGATTTATCTTTGCCTCATAAAAATTATTCGGAAATAAAATACAATTTACTCCATGGCAAAAAAACTAACCTTGGTGAATTGGGTTGTTATTTTAGTCACTTGAATGTTCTAAAAAAATTTCTTAACACTACAGAGAATTGGGCTTTAGTTTGTGAAGATGATATTGAATTCCATGAGGATATTGTTGAGATAATAAACAATGCTCTTAGTTCAGGGTTAAATTTTGATTTATTAAGACTCAGTGGAGGAAGTCATAGAAATAAAGAAATAGGATTGCCTCTGAAATTAAAAAAAATTCACAATGCCTTCTTTTTATCATTAAATTTTGGATTTAAATCTGGTACAGGTTGTTACTTAATAAATAGGCTTGCAGCCAAAAATATCGTAAAAAAAATTCACAACATGTGTCTTCCAATAGATCATGCAATGGATAGAGATTGGATTTTGAATCATAGATCTTTAACTATTTCTCCTGCTCCTGTTTATCTTAAAGAAGAACTGCATCTTGGAAACTCATATATTCAAGCTAAAAGTGAATTCAAATTCCCGTTTTACAAAAGATATTGGATTATGGCTCCTTATAGATTGGTAAATGAACTGCTAAGGCTGATATATAAAATACTTTTATATATAAAAATCAAAATAGAAAGTTGACAATAAACTAAATACTCTTCATCATCGCCCCCTATGGCAAATATCCAATCAGCAAAAAAAAGGTCTAGGCAAGCAGACTCTCGTAATTCTTTAAAGAGCTCCCAAAGAGCATCTATGAGAACCATGATCAAGAATGTCGAAGATGCTATCGCAGAAAACGATGTTGCTAAGGCTAAAGATTTGTTTATTTCAACTCAAAAAGCCATAGATAAGCTGGCCAATAAAAAAGTCCTTCCTAAGAATGCGGTTGCTCGTCAAAAGTCCAGATTAAGCAAATCTATTAAGAAGCTAGGCTAAGTATATTTTTGTTCCTAAAGGTTTTTTTAGAATTACCTTTTCTAAGATTCCTTTTTGATTGCCATTAAGTATCCAAACTTCATTAGTCTTGTTGAGGAAATCTCTTGCAGCTTTTATCTTAGTTGTCATCCCCCCTCTTCCTAAAATACCTGAGTTACCAAAAGATACTTTCTTAAAGTCAAACTTATTGAGATTAATTTTACCAATTAATCTTGCGTCGGAATTTTGATCTGGATTTTTATCATAGAGGCCATTTTGGTCTGTCAAAATAAACAATTTTTTTGAGTTTAATAATGTTGCAACTTTTCCACTTAGCCTATCATTATCCCCATTTAAAATTTCTTCTGTGGATATTGAATCATTTTCATTAATAATTGGGATAGCGCCTAGTTTTATAAGATTAGAAATACTATTTTTAGCATTTTTAGAACGGTTTTTAACACCGAAATCAGAATGACTTAATAAAACTTGTGCGGCAATTAAATTAAATCTTTTGAACTCTTTTTGATAGTTATTTATAAGTCCAATCTGACCGGACGCAGATAAAGCTTGGAGAAAATCAACTGACTTGGGCTTAGAAGTTAAATTCCATATTTTCATTCCTTGAGCAATTGCACCTGAAGAAACCAAAACGATATGAAATCCCTTTTTATAAAGTCTAAAAATTTGCTCAGAAATTGACTTTATAAATTTCAAATTAGGCATCCCTGATGACAAAGTTGTTAGACTTGAACCCGCTTTGATTACAATTAGTTTTTTAGGATTAATTTTTTTCATTTGCCAATCTACTTCCAATACTTTGAGTAATTTTTTCTAAACCTGANCCAGAAATTGATGATACANAAAAGACATTTTTGNTGCTGAAAAGTTTTTTTGATTCCTTTTCTANCNNCTTTCTTTTGTCTTCAGAGATTTTATCTATTTTACTNATCACGACCCATTGTTCTTTTTGTTTNAGCTCTTCACTAAATTCTTCTAATTCTTTATTAATGTCATCAAAATCTTTTCTNATCTTTTCAGAATCCCCTTCCTCAACATCAATGAGGTGTAAAAGTATTTCAACCCTAGAAAGATGCTTCAAAAATTCTATTCCAAGNCCAANCCCNTCTGAAGCTCCCGGAATCAATCCTGGAATGTCAGCNACAACAAAACTTGAATAGCTATTTATCTTAACCACACCTAAATTAGGGCTTAAGGTTGTAAAAGGATAATCAGCAATTTTGGGTTTNGCNGANGATATTTTTGAGATTAAAGTTGATTTTCCTGCATTAGGCTTACCTAAAAGCCCTACATCTGCTAAAACTTTTAGCTCTAGTCTTATTTTTACTATTTCCCCTAATTTTCCTTCAGTTGTTTTTCTTGGAGCCCGATTGGTTGAGGTCTTAAACCTTGCATTACCAAGGCCTCCTTTTCCTCCTGTTACAGCTGTATATACCTGGTTTGATTTAGTTAGATCACAAAGAAGTTCATCTGTTTCATCGTTTATCAATATGGTTCCCAANGGCACCTCTAGGATAGTNTCTTCACCATCCTTTCCATGCATATTTTTGCCTTTTCCCTGCCGGCCATTTTGAGCTTTGTATTTTCTTTTGAGTTTAAAATCTTGCAAAGTATGCAANGATTCNTTCGCGATAAAATTTATATTNCCACCTNTTCCGCCATCGCCNCCATCGGGTCCTCCTTTNGGAATAAATTTCTCACGACGNAAACTAAGACAGCCGTTGCCGCCNTCTCCCGAAGATATTTCAATTACTGCTTCATCGATGAAGCGCATGACATTATGAAGNAGATTCTATATTGACAAATTGCTTGAGGTTTTTTCCNTTTTTATTAAAGAAAACTTTTCCATCACATTTTGCGAAAAGCGTATGATCTTTTCCAATACCTACATTNTGTCCAGGATGAAATTTTGTTCCTCTTTGTCTTACGAGTATTTCTCCAGCAGAAACNGCTTGGCCACCATACCTTTTGACACCAAGTCTTTTTGACTCAGAATCTCTTCCATTTCTGGAACTTCCACCTGCTTTTTTATGNGCCATAACTTATAGATTCAATTTTTACTTTTGTTAAATTCTGNCTATGTCCTTGTTTTTTTCTGTAATCTTTTCTTCTTTTCATTTTAATNACCGTAATTTTTTTTGTCTTGAGATGGTTTATTANCTTNCCTTTTACGACAGCTCCCTCTANNAGAGGTTTGCCAACATTTAAATTACCNTCTTTGTTTACAGCTAAAACTTCAGAGAACTCTATGACCTCTCCTTCATCTAAAGAAAGCTTTTCAAGAAGAATTTCCTCTCCTTCTGAAACTTTATGTTGCTTTCCTCCGCTTTTTATTACTGCGTACATCTTTACAAATTACAAAATAGAAGCGAATAGTATAGGATAAAGTCTTTCCTCGCAATCTTTAAGAAAGGTAAGGTAATTGTTAAGAAATGGATTTAAAAAATAAACATAATTTTTCTAAAGATGAGCTAATAGCTTGCTCNAATGGNGATTTNTTTGGACCNGGAAATGGAAGATTGCCTAANAATGAAATGTTGATGATGGATAGNATTNTTGANATAAATGATTCTAAAGGTGATTACAACANTGGTGAAATTCAAGGCGANTTGGANATAACTCCNGANCTATGGTTTTTTGACTGTCACTTTTCAACAGANCCNGTNATGCCAGGTTGTNTNGGNCTTGACGCAATGTGGCAATTATTNGGTTTTTATCTTTTGTGGGAAGGNAATAGCGGTATTGGNAGAGCCNTNGGTTCNGGNCAAGTAAANTTTTATGGACAAGTACTGCCAAAAGCTAAACTAGTTGAATATAAAATCAGTATCAAAAGGATTAGGAAACAAAAGCTCGTTATTGGATTTGCTGATGGACTAATGTTTGTTGATGGAAAAGAAATCTATTCTGCCAAAGATTTAAGAGTTGGTTTATTCGAAGATCCACAAAATTTCTAAAATGACAAAAAAAAGAGCAGTTATTACAGGAATGGGTTCAATTTCCTGCATTGGAAATAACTTAGAAGAAATATCTAATTCCTTGAGACAAGGAATTTCAGGAATATCAAAAAATGATGAATACAATGATTTAGGATTTAGAAGTAAAGTTTCTGGATCAATTTTAATTGACCTTAAAGATTTAATAGACAGAAAATTATTTAGATTCATGGGAGAAGCTGCAGCTTATTCCTATTTAAGTGCTCTGGATGCATTAAGAGATTCAAAATTACCAGAAAGTATCTTTGAAACAGACAGAATTGGAGTCATCGCGGGTTCTGGTGGAGCATCTTCCCGAAGTCAAGTTGANGCAGCAGATATTTTAAGAGAAAAAGGAGTCAAAAGAGTTGGTCCTTACCGTGTCACGCAAACTATGGGAAGTACAGTTTCAGCTTGTCTAGCTACTTCTTTAAAAATAAAAGGAGTAAATTTCTCGATCTCATCAGCTTGCTCAACTAGTGCTCACTGTATAGGTTCGGCATGGGAGCAAATCCAACTTGGTAATCAAGATGTAATTATTGCAGGTGGAGCAGAAGATGAACATTGGACGCAATCTGGATTGTTCGATGCTATGGGAGCTTTATCAAGTAATTACAATGAAAATCCTACAGCNGCCTCAAGACCTTTTGACGAAAATAGAGATGGTTTTGTGATTTCGGGAGGAGGAGGAATTCTGATAGTTGAAGAGTTGGAACATGCCTTATCAAGAAAAGCGAAAATATATGCTGAAATAAAAGGATACTCAGCNACATCCGATGGGGATGACATGGTNGCTCCATCTGGTGAAGGAGCAAANAATTGCATGAAAAANTCCCTNGAAATGNGCGGTTTAAAATCTGTTGATTATCTTAATGCCCATGGAACNTCAACNCCTGCTGGAGATCCNATTGAGTTGAATGCTATAAAATCAGTATTCAAAGATGATATTCCAATAGTAAGCTCAACAAAATCCCTTACTGGACATACNTTAGGGGCCGCAGGTGTACAAGAATGCATTTACAGCATACTTATGATGAATGGAAATTTCATTGCTGGAAATAAAAATTTGACTGATCCTATTCCTGAAGCAGATGGCATAGATATTCCTGAAAAATCTNTNGAAAAAGAATTTGATTCTTTTATGAGTAATAGTTTTGGTTTTGGTGGAACCAATGTAAGTTTGGTTCTTTCAAAATTTAAGAATTAAAACGGTATATCTTCATCGTCCCAAGGCNCGCTTTCTTCTTGAGAATTTTGCGAAGACTGATCAAATCCTGAATCCTGGTTCTGNTGGCTCATCTCTCCTCTAGAGCTAAGCATTTGCATTTCTCTTGCAACAATTTCAGTTCTAAATTTTTTTTCTCCAGTATTTTTATCTTCCCANGAGTTGGTTCTTAATTGNCCCTCTACATATATTTTTGAACCTTTTTTAAGATATTGCTCAACNATTTCTGCAAGACGATTAAAGAAAACAATTCTNTGCCANTCTGTTTGTTCAACNGTNTCTCCAGANTTTTTNTCCTTCCANCTGTTTGAAGTAGCAATAGATACATTTGCTATAGGCACGCCTCCNGCNGTGTANCNTACTTCAGGATCCTGTCCTAAATTTCCAAGTAATATAACCTTATTTATTCCGCTTTGAGCCATAATTGNTATCTGATAAGTTAGTCTAATCTAAAAGAAAAATTAAATAAATGAAATTTATCCATGTCAAAGGAGCTAAGCAGCATAATCTTAAGAATATCGATTTAGATATACCTAGAGATAAATTGACAGTAATAACTGGCCTTTCTGGCTCAGGAAAATCCTCACTTGCATTTGATACCTTATATGCTGAAGGTCAAAGAAGATACGTAGAGTCCCTTTCTGCTTATGCTAGACAATTTCTTTCAGTCATGGATAAACCTGAGGTTGATACCATAGAAGGACTCTCACCTGCGATATCCATTGAGCAAAAATCAACTTCTCATAATCCAAGGTCGACAGTTGGGACCGTAACAGAAATTTATGATTATCTTAGGTTGCTTTATGCGCGATCAGGAACTGCAAAATGCTTGGACCACAATATCTCTCTTGAAGGTCAGACCATTGATCAAATAGGTAAAAAAATACTAAATACTTTTAACAAAAAAAGAGTTTTCATTTTAGCTCCTGTGATTAAAGAGCAAAAAGGAGAGCATTTGAACTTATTTAACGATCTCCTCATGAAAGGATATGTGAGAGTAACCGTAAATGGAGCTGTTTACGATTTAAACGATCAAATCAAGCTAGATAAAAATAAAAAACATTCAATATCTATTGTGATTGACAGACTAACCATTGACTCAAAAAACAATAGTCGTCTCATACAGTCTTTAGAGACTTGTGTATCTGAGTCTAATGGGTTGGTAGAAGTTCAGGATATGGATGATGAAAAAAGTTTTGATGCATTTTCAACGAAAATGGCCTGCCCTAAATGTGGCTTTAGCATTCAAGAATTAGAGCCGAGATTGTTTTCATTTAATAGTCCATCTGGCGCTTGTCCATCTTGTGATGGTTTGGGATATAAATCAAAAATAGATTTATCGAAATTAATTGTTAGGCCCGAGCTTAGCCTTAATCAGGGAGCTATTAAGGATTGGGATGCTAGTCACACTTATCACAATAGATATTTGTTAAATAGAGTTAGTCAAACTTTTGGTTTTTCTCTAGATACACCTTTCGAAGATTTATTGGAAAAAGAAAAAGATATCGTCTTGTATGGAAGCGATGATGAAGTTGACTTTAGTTATGTTTCTAAAAGAGGTTTTAAAAGAGAGATCTTTAAGCCTTTTGAAGGTGTTGTAAGAAATATTGAAAGAAGACTTGGAGATACTGATTCGAATTTTAGACGGGAATATTATGCAAAGTTTATGACGAATACCCTTTGTGATGAGTGCAACGGAACCAGATTAAACTTAGAAGCTAGAAGTGTATTTATAAATAAATTTTCATTACCTGAAATTGTAGGCATGACAATTGGCGATGCTCTTAGTTTTTTTAAAAAACTAACTCTGACAGGGGTCAAGGGAGAAATTGCCGTAAAAATAATTAAAGAAATTAAAGAGCGCTTAACATTCCTATCTGATGTTGGTCTTAACTACCTTACTCTTTCTAGGAGCGCTGAAACTTTAAGTGGTGGTGAAGCCCAAAGAATTAGGCTTGCTTCACAAATTGGTGCTGGCTTAGTGGGAGTAACCTACATCCTTGATGAACCTTCTATAGGCTTACATCAAAGAGATAATAAAAAACTTTTATCTACCCTTAAAAGACTAAAAGAACTTGGTAACACTGTAATAGTAGTGGAGCATGATCAAGAAACCATTGAAGAAGCAGACCACA
>NZFZ01000001.1 GCA_002689405.1 Gammaproteobacteria bacterium
CAAACACATAACCCAATTTGGTGAGAGTCTGTAAGCCGTCTAAAAAATTTGGCAAGAGATACAAACCTTCGCATGCATCGTGATGCGAATTGCGAACATTGGAATGAGGATCCCAACCGCCAGCATGGCGAATACCTTTGAACAGTTCCTGTCCAACTGCCAAATGCTTTTCTAAAACTCTCTCTACTTCAAAACCCAACAACATATCGACATGTCCAACGATTCCTGAAATGGTTGCTTGATCTGGATCTGCTTTAGAAACATCTGCCAATTCTTTGACAAATTCCGTCTCCCCTACTGGATTTAACGCTGCATCTTCTAACTTCCAATAGCCCTGGCTGCAGTCAATAAAAACCGTATTCGTCACGTTATGTCCAGAGCCGGTATCGGCCCAAAGATCATTTAACAGATATTGATTTCCTTCTTTGCTTCCAGGCCAAAGATGATGATGCGGATCAATGATCCTTTGCTTTGGATCAATGATCTCTTCAGATATTTGAGCCAACCATTCTGCTTGAGAAAGATTGCTCATTTTGCTTTAGTGAGCTTTTTTAACCAATCTTTGGGTGTGGAGAATTGGCTCGGTATAACCGCTGGGTTGTACCCGACCTTTTAAAACCAAGTCACAAGCAGCTTGAAAGGCATCCCCATCATAACCGGGTGCCATGTTTTCGTATTCTGGATCACCGGAATTTTGGTCATCGACTACAACAGCCATTTTTTTCATAGTCTCTAAAACTTGCGTTTCATCACACAAACCGTGATGCAACCAATTGGCAATGTGCTGACTGGAGATTCGACAAGTTGCTCGGTCTTCCATTAAGCCCACATTATTGATATCCGGTACTTTGGAGCATCCGACGCCTTGGTCAATCCAACGAACCACATAGCCCAAGATGCCCTGAGCATTGTTATCCAACTCAGCTTGGATTTCTTCAGCTGATAACTCTTCTTTTAAAAGCGGGATTTCCAAGATTTCATCCATGTTTGCTTCTTTTCTTTTTTGCAAATCTTCCTGAACACTTGGGACGCTGATTTGATGATAATGCAGCGCGTGTAGTGTTGCAGCCGTAGGCGAAGGTACCCAAGCACAATTGGCACCCGCTTCCGGATGTACAGTTTTGTTTTCATACATGCCAAGCATTTCATCTGGCATTGCCCACATTCCTTTCCCAATTTGTGCTTTGCCTTTGAAACCAGTTTGCAGACCTTTGTCTACATTCCAATCTTCGTAAGCCAAAATCCAAGGCTCTTGCTTCATTTGCGCTTTTTTAATCATTGGGCCTGCTTCCATGGAAGTATGAATCTCATCACCGGTACGGTCTAAAAAGCCAGTGTTAATAAAGATCACTCGATCTTTGGCAACTTTAATGCATTCTTTTAAATTGATTGTCGTACGACGCTCTTCATCCATGATGCCAATCTTTGCTGTCAACGGCGCGAGTCCTACCGCTTGCTCAACCGCAGCAAATAAATCGCAAGTTAATTGCACTTCTTTTGGACCATGCATTTTGGGCTTAACAATATAAATGCTTCCGGTACGACTGTTTTTTAATGAATCGTTACTGAGCAAATCGTGCTTGGCAATGGTGATGGTAAACATGGCATCCATGATGCCCTCAAAAATCTCATCGCCTGCAGCATCCAAAATGGCAGGAGTAGTCATTAAGTGTCCGACATTTCTAACCAACATCGTGCTTCTTCCTGGCAGAGTGAATCCTTTACCTTCAGGATTAGAATAATCTCGATCGGGATTGAGCTTTCGGGTCATGGCTTTGCCACCTTTGTCAAAAGTTTCCTCTAGATTACCTTGCATTAAACCAAGCCAGTTATTGTAAACAGTAGCTTTGTCTTCGCCATCAACAGCGGCAACCGAATCTTCACAATCTTGAATGGTAGTAACTGCTGACTCAACTAAGATATCTTTAATCCCTGCTAGGTCGTCCTTACCGACGGAGTCTTCACGATCGATTTGCACCTCAACATGAAGATTGTTATTTTTCATTAAAATCCCTGAGGGATTTTCAACATCTCCAGAATAGCCAACAAACTTATCGTTATCTGCCAAAGTCACTTTGGTTTGATCTTTAAGCGTAATTTCCAAATTTCCATCATTAATTTGAAATGCAGCAATTTCTTGATAAGAACCATTGCTCAAAGGAAAGTTTTCATTCATAAAGTTTTTAGAAAACTCAATGACTTTATCTCCTCTGACAGGATTATAAGCACCCCCTCGTTCAGCCCCACCATCCTCAGAGATCATATCCGTACCGTACAGGGCATCGTAAAGACTGCCCCATCTGGCATTGGCAGCATTCAAAGCAAATCTAGCATTCATGACAGGCACTACCAGTTGCGCGCCTGCGATGGTGGATATTTCAGCATCCACGTTAATAGTTTCTATTTCAAAATCCTCATTGGTGTCGACCCAGTAGCCAATTTCTTTTAAAAAGGACTTATATGATTCTTTATCGAATTCTTTATTTTCTTTATACCAATTATCTATTTTAGTTTGCAGCTCTTCTCTTTCAGCTAGTAAAGCTTTATTTCTAGGAGTAAATTCTTTGACAACTTCGTTAAAAGAATTCCAGAATTGTTCTGGCTCCACATCGATATTCACACAAACTTTTTCACTGATTAATTTGTCTAATTCTTCACTTACTTGAAGATCGCCTCTTTGGATACGATTTGTCATATTGATTCCTATGATTTAGTTCTAATAAAAGAATGATTTTAGCAGCAGTAATAAAATTTAAAACTAGTTTGTTAAAGGACTTATAATAGCGCCAGATGGAAATAGAAAGTTTATTAAAAGACTTAATTAAAATTGAATCGATCACGCCTAAAGACGAAGGTTGTTTTGATCTTATTGAGCCGTTTTTAAAAGATTTAGGCTTCAAATGCGAACGCATTGATTACGAAAATGTCGAAAATCTCTACGCCGTACTTGGTAATGAAGGCCCTTTGATGTGCTTTTTGGGACATACCGATGTGGTACCTACTGGGCCAGTTGAAAATTGGAGTCAACCGCCCTTTTCAGCAGTCACTATTGATGGTCATATGTACGGCCGTGGTACCGCCGATATGAAAGGAAATATTGCAGCCTACCTCTTGGCTTTAAAAGATTTCTTAAGCACCAATCCTACCTTGAATTATCGATTGGCAGTGCTGTTAACTTCCAACGAAGAAGGTGAGCCTGAAGATGGCAAAATCGATGTCATCATTAAAAAATTCATGAATGATGGCGAACATATTGACTTCTGTTTGGTTGGTGAGCCCTCCTCAAATAAAAAGGTTGGGGATACCATCAGAATAGGCAGACGCGGTTCGTTGAGTGGAACGTTAAAAGTTTTAGGTAAACAAGGCCATGTTGCCTATCCTGAAAAAGTAGAAAATCCTATTTTTACCAGTGCCAAATTAATCTCTGAACTGGAAAGCATTACTTGGGATGAAGGCAACGAGCATTTTCAACCTACGTCTTTTCAAATTTCCAATATCAAATCTGGAACTGGAGCCACCAATGTTGTACCAGGAGTTTTAGAGATGATGTTCAATTTTAGATTCTGTTCCGAATCCAATGAAGCTTACTTGAAAGAAACCTTTGAGGCTGTTCTTAAAAAGCTGGATCTAAAATATGAAGTGGAATGGGTGTTAAGCGGTCTGCCTTACTTAACTGAAAAAAAGTATTTTATCGAACAAATTGTAGACTCGGTTAAATCCATCACGGGCTATGAACCTGTCATTAACAATGGAGGCGGTACTTCTGATGGACGTTTCTTGCAGGTTATGGGATCAGAAATTGTCGAACTCGGTCCATTGAACGAAACCATTCACAAAACCGATGAGAATGTCAGCCTCCAAGACTTGGAAACGTTAAAAGGAATTTATAAGAATCTTCTAGAAAGACTTAATTCGAATTAGCCAAAGCTAAACTTCTTCAATTTCTCTGAAATTGGGTTTCCTTTTTTCCAAAAAGGCTTGCACACCTTCTTTAAAAACCGCCCCGTCGCATAAAACGCGCTGGGTATCTCTCTCGTAATCCAATTGATCGGATAAAGATACTTGTAGTGCATTATCGTGAGCTTTAACAATCGCTTTCAAGCCTGTAATGGCTCCATCAGCCATTCGGCCAGCCAACTTACAGGCTTCATCCAATAATTCTTTTTCAGGAAAAACTTTCCAAATCAATCCCCAAGCTTCTGCTTGAGAGGCGCTGATGTCTTCTCCCAAAAGAGCCATACCATTAGCTTTGGCTCTACCCAAAAGATTAGGCACCAGCCAGGAGGCTCCTACATCGGAAATGATGCCGAGTTGTGGGCCAAATACCAATTTAAATTTTGCTGTATCGGCAGCTAAAATTAAATCTCCACATAGAGCCAAACCTACGCCGCCCCCAGCAGCAATGCCGTTAATGGCGTTCACTACAGGCTTGGGACAATTTACAATCTTTCTGACCAAAGGGTTGAAACCAATTTCCATAGCATTTGCGGTTGATTCGCCGGGAGACCATTTGGGATCGCTGGGCCAACCACCTCCCGCAAGATCAGCTCCACTACAAAATCCTCTGCCTTCTCCAGTAAGGACGACAGTCCTTATAGACTGATCTTCATAAGCTTTATCGAATGCTTCAAGCAGCTCATCAATGATTTCTTTATTAAGACTATTTAAGACTTTGGGTCTGTTTAAGGTAATCACAAAGACTCCCTTTTCTTTCATTTCAGTTTTCAGTGAACTCATCTTTACCTCTATATTTATTCAAACTTTAGCACTTATGCAAAAAAGCTATATATATCTAATAATTAGCAACAAAATATTTTATATAACTTTGAAGTATATATAGTACACACATGCTAAATACAGATGACAACAAATTTGTATCGAACGAATCAATTGGAGCTCAGCTTCATACTCCCCCTGAGAGTTTCAGTGATTCGTTCGCGCTTTCCATTACCAAATCATTAAGATTTTTTGCCGATACACTCTTTCGCAAGAGATACGGTCATCGTGCTGTTGTATTGGAAACAGTCGCGGGTGTACCTGGCATGGTTGCTGGTGTCGTGCATCACCTGAGATCTCTCAGAAATATGAAAGACGATAACGGTATGATCAAGGAACTTCTTGATGAGGCAGAAAACGAAAGAATGCATTTGATGACATTCATTGAAATTGCTAAGCCTTCCAGAATAGAGAGATTTTTAATTCTTCTGGCACAAATCTCTTTTGGGATTTTTTATACTCTTTTGTATATTTTTTTCAAAAAGACTGCTCATAGAATGATTGGTTACTTCGAAGAAGAAGCTGTTATGTCCTACTCGGAATATTTAGCTGAGATTGATAACGGTAAAATTTTGAATCGCCCCGCTCCACAAATAGCTATCGATTATTGGAATTTAGGTTCTGACGCAACCTTAAGGGATGTCGTCATTTCAGTCAGAGCTGACGAAGCTGGTCACCGTGACAAAAATCACGAATTCGCAGACCAAATCTAATTTATTTGATTGCGATCGGATTGATATACATTTGAACTGCGCCCCTAACTTTAGCTTGTCCCAGAACAAATAAAAATTCGAAAGTCTCGTCTTTAGCAAGAGGACCGGTATTCATGGCCTCTAAAATATAAATTCCATTTTGTTGCAGCAAGATAACGTGTCCTTGAAAAGGTTCTTCAGGATTTACCGGAGGGATGACATCAAGTCCATACGTATCTGAACCTACAGCAATAACCTCCAAATCCGCCAAGTGTTGAGCTAGCTCCGGTGTCAAACCAGGAATTTCTGCGCCCCATTTTTCAGGAAATTTTTCGAGCATCGCATCTGTCCAACCTGTATGAAATAACACGACATCGCCTTTTTGAACTTTTATGCCTTGTTTTTTTTCTGCCAACTGTAATTCTTTAATTGAAAAGGTTTGCCCAGCCTTAAGGTATTCCACACCTAAGACTTTTGTCATATCAAAAAGAACTCCACGAGTAACCATTGGGGGAACTTTTTCAATTCCTAATTTTGTTAGACCAGTGATTGGAGCAATTTTTTTCCCATCAAAACAGTTATAAAACTTACCGTCAGGCCTACCGATATGACCCAAGCCATCAAGTTGAGAGCCAATGCCAAACCAGCCTTGGAAGATATCATCGTTATAAGTTGAATTCGGAAAAGCTTTCTCACCAAATTGCTGTGTTGGCTGAACCACCTGGAGACTTAAGCTTCTGGGCGGATAGGCAGGCGTATTTGAATCCAGCGTTAAACCCAGACTGTAAACTTTCCCGGTTTTTATAAGTTTCGCTGCATTTAAAACAGATTTGTTGGTAATTAGATTTGCGTTTCCAATCTCATCGCCTTTACCCCATTTTGAATGCTCACAAGATTCAGATGCTAATAAGGTGTTAAACAGGAAGACGGAAGCAATTAAAAGGTATTTCATAACAGCGCTCCTAAAATGGAGCGAGTAACGGGGTTCGAACCCGTGGCCTCGACCTTGGCAAGGTCGCGCTCTACCAGCTGAGCTATACTCGCAAGAAATTCAATTTACTCTGAGTAATAAGTTATTTCAAGTTTGATAGAATTTTTTTTAAGAAAAATTTAAACTCACATTGGAAGCTAAATTTCATGACAGATCTTACAGAATTTAAAAAGCTTGTAGAAAATTCATCTTACCCAGTATTCTTTACAGGTGCTGGCATAAGTACCGACTCCGGGATTCCTGATTTCAGAGGGCCAAATGGTTTCTGGAAAAAAAATACACCAATTTATTATCAAGATTTTATGTCATCCGATGATATGAGAAAAAAATATTGGGAACAAAGTGTGAATTTCAAAAGTAATTTCTCAACATTCAAACCTAACAAGGGGCATGAAGCCATAGCTACCATTATCAATTCGAAGGAGAACGGACATTGTGTTACTCAAAATGTAGATAATTTACATCAAGCAGCGGGTCTCGCAGATGATCAGGTTACAGAAATACATGGCAATGCTACTTATGCGGTATGCCTAAACTGCGAAAAGAAATTTGAGCTTGAACCCATTCATCAGACATTCAAAGAAAATCAAGAGCCTCCCAACTGTCAGGATTGTAAAGGTTTTATAAAAACGGCAACCATATCTTTTGGTCAGCCCATGCCAGAGAAAGAAATGATGCGTGCTCAAAACGAAGCAGCCAATTGCGATCTCATGGTTGCAGTAGGTTCATCACTGGTAGTTTATCCAGCTGCAACAATTCCTCTGCTTGGTAAACAAAGCGGTGCTAAGTTTGTCATTTTAAATAATGAGCCTACTGAAATGGATCAGTTTGCAGACATAGTCATCAATGCCAGCATCAGTGAAACTTTTGATGCCATTCTCTAAAGACTTTCTTCCTTATAATTTTTTTTATTTTCTTTTGACCGCTGGGGAAGAATTTTATATATTTCGATTTGTCCCTTGTGCTCTTGGGGGAGACATGTACAAGGGGCTCTTAAAAAAAACCCTAGCTGAAAAGCTAGGGTTTTTCTTTACCAGGCTGATACTAAGCTGAATCTGCTTTAGCAGCTGCCCAAATTGCTAAACCGAATGCTGTTTTGTTGATCAAATCAGCAAGGTTATAAACAATGTTTAATGCTTCGTTGTTAACTCCACCTGCGAAGTAACCAAGCGCGTAACCAACTGGGTAAATTGCCCAACCTACAGTTACAATCCATTTAATCGTGTTAAATGCGCTTTGACTTGCAGAGTTTCCACTAGAGGCATTGGCTGCGGCAGTCTCACCAAGAAATATTTCATAGATGATGTATACCCAAGCAATCATTCCAACAGCAAAACCTACTGAAGGTGCCCATAGTCCAGTTTCACCAAGATAACCACCAACAAGCATTACTATTGATGCGATAAGTAAACGCCAGAATATGCCTGCGCTTACCGCTGTTACAGCTGCAACAATTAAGTAAAACTCAATGATTTGAAGTGGAACTGTGATTAACCAGTCAATGTATCTAAATACCGTAGGGGAAGCTCCCATGTCTGACCACATTCCTCTCATGTATAGGTAATGCCAAAAAGCAATACCAGTAACAAGACCGGCAACGGTAAGAGAAGTTCTCCACTTACCAGATACGTCTTGTCTTTCTACAAAGAAGAAAACTGTCGACGCTAACATAATAGCAGTCGCAATCCAGAACGAGATACCTACGTAATCATTTGTAGCTAAATAGCCCATAAATCCTCCCAAAAGTGATTTAATTTATAAATTAACTCTCCAAAATGAGTTATGTCTTAGATGATATACGTAATTTTTGAAAAACTCTAGGTTTTAAGTTTTATCCACCGACCAGATTCAAAGCGATATGTAAAGAGAATTCCTTTAACAATGTAGTCGATAATCAAACTACCAAAAATGTATTCAATTGGAAAATTCAACCAAACAAAAAAGCCAGCGAAGGTGAGCCTAAAGAAAACTAGGCTTATTGTAATGATGTAGAGCGGCGATTTAGTATCTCCCGCTCCTCGCAAAGCTCCGCCTAAAGCAAATTCCAAAGCCATCAAAGGCTGCATAATTCCGAGGATCCAGACAAATAAAACTGTCAAACGAATGACTTCAGGATCATCGACAAAAAAACTGGCAATTGGACGAGATGCTAAAGCTAAAACAATTCCTAAAATTCCCATGGAAACCATAGTGAGTCCTGCAGAACGCCACCCACTTCTTTTTGCTTCTTTTGGATTTTCTGCGCCAATGAATTGTCCGGTTAAAGTAGCGCCAGCTACCGTAAAGCCTTGGCCGACCATGAAAGAGAGCATCAAAATATTTATACCGACATTGTAAGCAGCAATTGGTGCATTTCCATACAAGGAAATAATCCAAAAATAGAGAAGAAGGCCCAATTGAAACACACCTTGCTCCAGTCCAGCTGGCGTAGATACATGAATCAATTCTCTAAACCTAGAAAAGGAAAAGCTAGTAAGTTTTGGTAAAGGAATAGTAATGATTCTAGAAACCCAAACTAAAATTCCCAATATTGCACCGATACCAAAAGATATCCCTCCAGCATATGCTGCTCCAACAACACCAAGCTCAGGAAATCCAAACTGCCCATTAACAAATCCTATTAGAAGGAAAATATTTATTACGTTTTGAATTAAGCCTAAATACAGAGGCGTCTTCACGTCCCCTGCAGCTCTAATTGCCGCACCTTGAACAATCGAAACTCCAAAAGCCGGAGCGAACAAAATCAGTACTTTTAAATAATCTACAGCTAAATCTTTTGCTTCTGCCTCCAAACCAAAAAGACCCATTAAATCTTCCCCAGCGACCCAGATGACAAAAATGGAGATAAAGCTTAAAAAAATACTTATTAAAATTGAGTCATATAAGACTTGGCTAGCTTCTTGATATCGTCTTGCGCCATAAGCTCTTGCAACCAAAGCAGTGGTACCTGTAGAAATCGCCATCATGATGGATTGAATTACAAAGAAGATTCGACCGCCTGTGCCGACAGCAGCAACCGCATCTGTACCTAAATTTCCTACGGCTTTTAATGCAACTACACCAACGGAAGCATAGAGAATGTTTGCTAATATCGATGGCCATGCAAGACCCCAGACTGAAAGTGTTTCAGGACTGGCTACCTTTTCGGTTGATTCATCGTCAATATCTGAACGAGCAGTAGATTCTTGCATGCTAAAAAGTATTGGATATGAGTAATTTAAAAAGAATAACTAAATCCGAATCGCCATTGTAGCGGAAGACCTGGAAAATATCTTTGTCCAGAAAAAGAGGAGTAATCTGCACGTTCGGCATAGCGCTTATTGAATACGTTTAGAATACTGAAGTTGATATCTAGCTTAGAAGTCAAATTATAAAAACCTCTAAAGTTGGTTAAATAATGTCCTGGATAACTGTATTGGTTTGCAGGATCGGTAAAGTATTTGCCTAAATATTCTTCTTCAATTTGAAGAGTTAGCTTTTCAAACGGAAAGATATTAAAAAATATACTCCCTTGGACTCTTGGTGCAGTATCGATCATATTACCTTCATAAACTCCAATGGATGGCAAAGAATAATCATACAGATGTTCAGCAAAACTCCATGCATACTTGATCATTAACATAGGGTTTACATCTACAGACCCAGAAATTTCAATACCTTGGTGTTTTGATTTTCCTCCGGTTACAGTTGATGCATCATTATCTTTATAGATGTAATTATTTTTCTTGGAAGAAAATAGAACAAATTTATTTAGGAAGTTATCCCCAGTTGAAAGAAGTCCAAATTCTATTGAATCTATTTTTTCAGAATTTAAGTCAGCCAAAGTTTGTGCTTTTTGTAGTCTAAAAAGCTCATTAATTTGTGGTGGTCGAAAACCTTTGCTGAATTGCAAAAAGAATTCGTTTGTCATTACTTGCTTGGAAAAGCCAAACCTAAAAGAATTATCGGAAAACGAAATATCAGTATCAGCAGGTCTTGAGTAATAACATCCACCAAATCCGCATGATGAACCATCAGCTCTGGTTCTACCGTCAAGCATGAGGTTATCGTAATCGTAATTGAGTCTCTCAGATCTTACATTTGAAAATATTTTAAAATCGTCATCAGTTATAAATTCATGCGATAAAAAGATAGCAATTAAGTTAGTGTCGACTTCAAAGTCGTAATGCAAGCCTTGAGGTCTTACCGCATTATTAAAAGCTGAACTGGTTGTTAGTTTATTCGCTTGAAATTCTTCTAATTGAATTCCAGCCATTTCAAAATTGATTCCAAAAGAAAGTTTGTGGCCAGGAAAGCTTTTCACATCCATTAAAAAGTTCAAACCCGAACTGGTTTGGCTATTTTTTTCTAAGGGCTTGCCAGGCAGATAGTGCTGGATGAAATCCATCTTGCTGTGCCTAAGGTAAGGTCTTAATTGAAATTCAAAATTATCTTTAATTTGAGTTAAAAGCGTATTTAAGCGCAATGACTTGGCATCGCGATAGGCTTCTGGATTTGCATTCGTTAATCTTAAATCTGATTTATAAGAGCTGATATAGCCTGCAGTTTCTTGGTTGATATTGGTTAAATTTAAAAGTGTTGTCGCTTGCCAGTTCTTAGTATTGTTCTTTGATTTAAAAGCTAATTTTTGTTGATCAAAGCCACTGGCATCTCTAAATCCCTTATCTCTATCTAAAGCGACTCCCAAGGACCAATTGGTTGCTTCTTGATACTGAAAAGATGTTTTGAATGACTCATCATCATTTATTTCTGTCTTTAGATAATTATCTGCGCCAATCTCAAGAGATTTAAAATTGATTGCCCCATGCAAAGCATTGCCCCCAAATCTAGCGCTAGAAGGACCTTTTAAAATTTCAACCTGAGAGGCTAAGTTTGTAGATACTTCAAAAAGATTATTGACGTTACAAAATCCAGCAGGCCTGATTGGCAAGCCATCTTCTAAAATCAAGAAAGATCCGCATGCACCTGAACCGGTTAATACTGGAGATCTTAAAGAAATTAAACTTTCTTGACCTGATCCTCTACTAATCCAGCTACCTGCTGAAGAATTGAAAAGTTCTTTGTTGTGGGTGACGTTTAAAAATTTAATTTCCTCAGAAGAGATTGTTTCTGAAGAAGGCTTAAAATTCCAATTTTGATTGGTAGATACTGTAAGTTCTTCGTTCGTTTCTGCAAGAAAAGAAAAACTAGAAAAAAATAACAATAAAAGGAAAGCAAAAGGCATGCGGAATTATATAAAAAAAGCAGGTAAGTTTCCTTACCTGCTTTTAAGGGGGGAGGATTATTAATTAATCTTTAAACTCAGGGTATGCTTCCACTCCAATTTCTGAAGCGTCTAGTCCTGAAGATTCTTCTTCCTCTGTAGGTCTTAAACCTACAGTTGCATTTAGCACTAATAAAGTACCTGCAGTACAGATGAAAGCCCAAAGGAAAATTGAAATAGCTCCAATTGCTTGAGTACCAAAAGCTCCAGCACCAGAAAGTGGTGTCGCCATGATTCCCCAAATACCAACGGTACCGTGAGCTGAAATCGCACCAACTGGATCATCTATTTTAAGTACTGTGTCTAAGAAGACCACTGAGAAGTAAACGATGATTCCACCAATGAATCCAATGATTGTAGCTAGTCCGCCTGAAGGAGTATCAGGAGCTGCTGTAATAGCAACCAGACCTGCAATGGCACCGTTAATGGCCATTGTTACATCTGCCTTACCAGTAAGAACTTTAGCTATTAGTAAAGCACCAATCACACCACCTGCAGCGGAAGCATTTGTGTTAAGAAAAACTTGAGCAACAGCGTTTGCGTTAGCAGCATCGTTAATAGCTAATTGAGACCCACCGTTGAATCCAAACCAACCTAACCAAAGGATTAGTGCACCTAAGGCTGCGATTGGAATATTTGAACCTCTCATAACTTTAATGGATCCATCTGAACCGTATTTTCCAGTTCTTGGGCCAAGAATAATTACCGCAGCAAGAGCAGCAGCTGCTCCACATAAGTGGACAACACCCGATCCCGCGAAATCTGTGTAACCAATTGCATCTAACCAACCGCCACCCCATTTCCAGTAACCTTGAACTGGGTAGATAAAGCCTGTTAGGACTATGGCAAATAAGAAAAATGGCATTAATTTCATTCTTTCTGCAACTGCTCCTGAAATAATTGACATTGCTGTTGCAACGAAAACTACCTGAAAGAAAAAGTCAGCAGCATCTGAATAACCCAAATCAGTATTGAAAGTTAAGCCACCTAAAGACATGCCCCAAGTACTACCTATCATTGGAAAGTATGCGTTATATACGCTATCACCTGGGTACATTAAAAAGAAACCACATACTAAGTACATGACACATGCGATCGAGTATAGACCTATATTTTTAGTAACAATTTCTGATACATTTTTAGATCTAACTAAACCGGCTTCTAACATTGTAAATCCTGCAGCCATCCACATTACGAAGGCTCCAGAGATTAATAAATAAAAAGTATTTAAAGCATACTCTAATTCACTCATTGCTATTCTCCTTTATAGCGTCCTCACCAGTTTCACCTGTTCTGATGCGAACGACATCGTTAAGTTCTGTTACAAAAATCTTGCCATCACCTATCTCACCGGTATTTGCGACTTCTCGCACGGCTCGGATGATGTTTTCGACGTCATCGTCTTTACAAGCTACTTGAAACATCGTTTTAGGTTTTGTGTCTACTTCATAACTGGCACCACGATAAGTTTCAGAATGCCCCTTTTGGGTTCCAAAACCTTGAGCAGAAATGATGGTAGCTCCACCTGTACCAATGGTTGATAAAGCACGCCTAACTCCATCGGATCTGGACGGCTTAACGACTATTGTTAAAAGTTTCATATCTTCACCTAATCAAAGATTATTAATAGAAATTATAGAGAGTCGTAAATCAGCTATATTAGAAGCTAAAAGAGTAAAAATATGGCGTTTTGCACTAAAACTTTTCAAAAAGAGATATTTTAAAAAACTATTTGCACCAATAAATAGCAATGCGGATATTTTGCCAAGAGCAAATTCTTGGCGTCCCCTAGGGGGATCGAACCCCTGTTGCCGAGATGAAAACCCGGTGTCCTAACCGCTAGACGAAGGGGACACTGAAGGAAGATGATTTTATCAGACTAATTTTTTTTGTTAAGTATTTGTTCGATTTTAGCTAAAAATCCTCTAAGGATACCCGTTTCTAATTTATCAGGTTGAAGGCGTTTAATAAGTCTTCGCATTCTTGTTTTTACTTGCTTAGGATTTTCTTGATCGTAAAAATCCATTTTTTTCATAACTTCATC
>NZFZ01000002.1 GCA_002689405.1 Gammaproteobacteria bacterium
CAATATTCCCTACTGCTGCCTCCCGTAGGAGTCTGGGCCGTGTCTCAGTCCCAGTGTGGCTGATCGTCCTCTCAGACCAGCTAGAGATCGTAGCCTTGGTAAGCCATTACCTTACCAACAAGCTAATCTCACGCAGGCTCATCTAACAGCGAGAGCTTCCAAGGAGAGGCCCCCTTTCCCCCGAAGGGTGTATGCGGTATTAATTCGAGTTTCCCCGAGCTATCCCCCACTGAAAGGTAGATTCCTACGCGTTACTCACCCGTCCGCCACTTTACTCGCTCCCGAAGGAACTTTCTCGTTCGACTTGCATGTATAAGGGCTGCCGCCAGCGTTCAATCTGAGCCATGATCAAACTCTTCAATTAAATTAAACGATTATTTTTTTTAAAAAAATAATAAAAAATGGGTGACTATCAAATTTTGATAATCTAAAAATTGACACTAACCTTTATTAAAATGGTAAGTGCCCGCACGAATTACTTGTTTATAATTTTAAAGAACACCCGAGCCTATTTTTGGTAGGCACGAGCGAGCGATTATACATGGCTTTGAATAATATGAAAGCGAAGATTTAGCCTTTTGTTAGCTTTATTTTTAAGTGCTTCAGCTTACCTACTTGATAGGTATTTTCAGAGGGATTTTGAACCAAAATAGCATCATCGGAAATCTTATTTCCATCTATTTTTACTGCGCCTTGAGAAATCATTCTTCTGGCTTCTGATTTACTTTTACAAAGTTTATGAACTCCCAGTTCCTCTCTGGACAATAGATCTATAATAGATATTGAAGATGCTTTCATTGATAGCTTAATCAATTTAATTTCTGTCGGATCGTTTCCTTTAGAAAATCTATTTGTGAATTCTTTTTCAGCAAGAAGTGCTTTTTCTTTGCCATGGAATCTTGTCACAATTTCATTTGAAAGCATTTTTTTAACCTTCATAAGATTTAAACCTTCTTTAGTTTTTTTCTTTATTTCATTGATCTCAACAGATGTCTTAAAACTTAACAAATCAAAATATCGCCACATCAAGTCATCGGAAATTGACATGATTTTGCCAAACATATCATTTGGACTTTCTTGCAGGCCGATATAATTATTTAAGGATTTTGACATTTTCTTCACGCCATCCGTCCCTTCCAGAATTGGCAGAGTCATAATGATCTGCTCTTCCATACCAAATGATTTTTGAATATCTCTGCCAACTAACAGATTAAACTTTTGGTCAGTTCCTCCAAGCTCTACATCTGATTTAAGCTCAAAAGAATCATATCCTTGGACAAGAGGATATATAAATTCATGAATTGAGATAGGTTTATTTCCTTTATATCTTTTACTGAAATCATCTCTTTCTAGCATTCGAGCAACCGTCATCTTCGAACTTAAATCAATGAGCTCTGCGCTAGTCATTTTTTTAAACCATGAAGAATTGAACTCAATTTTGGTTTTTTTCTTATCCAAAATTTTGAAAATTTGCTCTTGGTAAGTTTCAGAATTTTTCTTAAGTTGGTCTGCTGTTAATATTGGACGAGTTTCACTAACGCCTGAAGGATCGCCTATCATTCCAGTGAAATCTCCTATTAAAAAGACAATCTTATGTCCAAGATCTTGAAATTGTTTTAATTTATTAATCAAAACAGTATGGCCTAAGTGTAAGTCAGGAGCAGTTGGATCAAATCCAGCTTTGATGATAAGAGGTTTATTTTTATTTAATTTTTTTTCTAAACCTTTTTCAGGGATAATTTCTTCTACCCCGCGTTTTAATATTTCTAATTTTTCTGAAGTTGATAAACTCATGAATGTAATTATTTCTTTCTCAAAAAATTTATATATTTCTCTGAAATGATACTCTAAAAATGTAAATGAAAAATTTAATTCTTGATATTAAGTATTATTTGCTCTTTCTATTAGTTGTTTTAGCTGCATTCTATTTTTATTTAAATTTTGGCATAAATTTCAATCAGAATTACTCTCCAGAAATAATTGCAGATGACTCCTATAGAGACCAAATAATTCTAAACAAGAATCAAAATGAGCAAACCTTCAAAGGAGCCTTATCAAAAAAAATTAAAGTAGATAAAAATGATACTTTAATAAATATACTAAGCTCTAATGAAGTAGAAAGTAATTACATTAAAGCTCTAATTAAAACCAAAGGTTCTGAGAAGCTAGCCAATTTAAAAACGGGTGATTTTGTAGAAATTTCATTCACTAAAAACAAAATACCTAAAGAAATATTTGTGACCAGAAATGGTTTGAAGGGAGTTTTGGCAGAATTCAAAGACAAAACTTACTCCATCAAAAATCATGAAAGAATTCCAGAGGTTATTGAAAGATTTGCTTCTGTGACTATTGATGAATCTTTATATCAATCTGCTCTGAAGGAAGGAATATCAGATAGTGTAATTATGGATTTAGTATTTATATTCGGCTGGGACATAGATTTTATTTTTGATATTAGATCAGGAGATAGTTTTGAAATCCTTTATGAAGAATATTTTTACAAAGGAGAAAAAATAAAAAATGGAGACATTAAAGCTGCAAGGTTTAAAAGAGGAACAAAAGTTTTTACAGCGATAAGATTCTTTTCTAAAGTTTCAGGAACAAAAGAGTTTTTTTCGACTAGAGGAGAAAATGTTAAGAAGGCTTTTTTAAAAACACCTGTCGAGTTTTCTTACATAAGTTCTCGTTATAATCTGAAAAGAAAACATCCTGTACTCAATAAAATAAGGGCTCATACAGGCGTAGACTATGCGGCGCCTACTGGAACTCCGGTAAGATCAACAAGTTCAGGAACAGTATCTTTCATAGGAAACAAAGGTGGTTATGGGAAGCTCATCGAAATAAAGCATTCTGAAGACTACTCAACTCGCTATGCTCACTTATCAAAATTCAATCCAAGATTGAGTAATGGTTCAAAGGTTGAACAAGGTGAAACTATTGGATATGTTGGTCAAACAGGATTAGCAACTGGGCCACATTTACACTACGAATTTAGAGTTGGAGGTAATCATACCAATCCTTTGACCGTGAAGTTACCGGATGCAAAACCAATATCGGAAGTTGAAAAAAAAGAATTTTTTGATCATGCCATAAAAATGATTAATCGACTTGATGAGCTATTCCTAAAATTTTATGCCAAAATCTGATTTATATATTGGAGTTCTCTCAGGAACTTCAGCAGATTCTATTGATGCTTTATTAGTAGACTTTTCAAACTCGATTAAAGTTATTGATCGTTTTTCAAAAAAAATACCTAAAAAAGTTAAAGATAAAATATTTGAACTTGTCCTAAATAAAAAAATTTCCAACTACGCTACCAAACAAAAGGAATTAGACTTCATTCTGGGTGAGCTTATAGGTAAATGCGTTAACCAATTAATAAAAAAAACCAAGATAGATAAGCAAATGGTTAAAGCCATTGGAAGTCATGGACAGACCATAAAACACAGCTCTTCAAAAAAAAATCCTTTCAGTTTACAAATTGGAAATCCAGAATTAGTGAGAAAGATTACAGACATCAAAGTAGTTTATGGGTTCCGTCAAAGCGATATAGCAAACGGTGGAATAGGTGCTCCCCTAACGCCAGCTTTTCATAATGAGTATATGTCTCAAACAAAAGTTAATCGTGCAATTGTTAATATTGGCGGAATAACAAATGTAACTTTACTGCCTGCAAAAGGAAAGATTCTCGGATGGGATATTGGACCTGGGAATTGCTTCATAGATCAAGCCATGAAAAATCTTACCAATGGAAAAAAGCAATTTGATAACAAGGGATTCCTAGCAAAGAAAGGAAATCCTCAAGTATTGGAAAATACCATCAAGAAATTTCTTAATACGAGTTACTTTAAAAAACCAATTCCTAAAAGTCAGACAGTTGAAAATTATGATTTAAGAAAATTTAGATTTGATCCATCAGAAATAAAGAAGCTTAAAGACGAAGATTTAATTTCAGGCTTAACCGAGATTACATTTCAATCAATTTTAAGAGATTTACAGAAATACTGTAATAAAAAATATGAAATTTACTTTTGTGGAGGTGGAACAAAAAATAATTATTTAATGGATAGATTTAAAGAACTGAATATAGAAAATCTTAAATTCTTTAAAACTTCATATTTAGGAATTGATCCTCTTGATGTAGAGGCTATGACTTTTGCCTGGTTGGCAAAAAAAAGACTAGAAAAACAAAAAATCGAGCTGACAAGCGTTACCGGATCTAAACCTTGCTTGATGGGTGAAATAATAAACTAAATTGAAAAAGAAGCTCCGCAACCACAGGTTGTAGTTGCATTTGGATTTTCAATGATGAATTTAGATCCTTCTAAATTTTCTACATAATCCAAGGTTGATCCAAAAAGGTATTGGATACTTAGGGAATCAATCAATACCGATACTTCATCTTCTTTCAAGACCGTATCATCATCTTCAGCATTGTCATCTAACTTAAAACCATATTGAAAACCTGAACAACCTCCTCCGGTTACAAAAACTCTAAGATGAAGATTTTTTTTGTTTTCTTCAGCAATTAGGTTTTTAACCTTCAAAACAGCATTTTCAGTAATGTTAAGTTCTTTTGGAATAAATTTTTCAACCATATCAATTACTCATTATATCCAAACATTGTATAGCTTGGCTTGCGGCACCCTTTAAAAGGTTATCAATTGTTGAATTAACGACAATTGTATTACTTTGAAAAGCATATGAAATGGATATATCGCAATAGAATGTATTAATTACATCTTTGATTTCAGCAGTTTCTCCCTTTTCTTTGATCCTAACTAATTTATGCTTCTCATAGTAACTTTCATACAATTCATATAGATTTAAATCACTTTGGATCACTTCACAATAAAGTGTTACGTATTCTCCTCTAAAAAGCGGCAAAAGGTGTGGGATGAAAATGATCTCATGATCAAGATTAAATTCCATTTTTAAGAAATCTTTTATTTCCGGTTGGTGTCTATGAAAACCAACATTATAAGATTTAAAATTTTCTTTGATATCCTCTTCAAGGCCATTTTCTACGGAAGATTTACCAGCCCCGCTTATTCCAGATTTAGCATCCAAAATAATTTTTGAATTTTTTTGTAAGTATGGAATGACTGGAAGCAAGCCAAGTATGGAAGCAGTAGGATAACACCCAGGTACTGCGACTAAATTTGCCGCTTTAATTTTTTTAGCAGAATGTTCAGGTAAGCCATAAATAGCTTGAGGCAAAAGATCATCTGCCCTATGTTTGCTGTCATAAGTTTCTTGCCAAAGTTTTTCATTAGATAGTCTAAAATCTGCTGATAGATCAATAACTTTTATCCCTTTTTTTAAAATCTCTGGAACATAGTCCATTGAGTAGTCATGTTTGGTAGCAAAAAAAACATAATCAAGATTGTCAGGCATTTTATCTATAGGTTGTAAAACTAATTTACTATTCGTTTTAGAATAAACCTCTTTATATTCCTTTCCTTCATGCGAAAAAGAAGAGACAAAGGCAAGACTCAAATCTTCCCTAGATTCGATTATTGAAGCAAGCTCCTCTCCCACATAGCCTGTAGCTCCCACTATTCCAATATTTAAAGACATTTATTCATTTTTAATTTTGCAAAAACATTATACTTTATTGCATGATCAAGGATGATAACCTAATTCTATCTATCGCCGGACATGACCCCACGGGCGGGGCCGGAATTCAAGTTGACGCGCAAATTGCAAATCATCACGGCAAGCATTGTCTCTCAATTCTCACTTGTGAGACTATTCAAAATTTAAAAAGTTTTAAAAAAATCATTCCTCAAGAAGAAAAATATATTCAAGAATCTTTTAATAATCTTTTAAAAAGCTTTTCACTGAAGTATTTCAAGATTGGCTTGGTCCCAAACATCAAAATAGCTCAAAAATTGGGTAACTTAATTGCTTCAAACAAGCCTGAATTAGTAGTCATTGATCCCATCTTGAAATCAGGAACTGGAAAAAAGCTTTTTTTAAAAAAAGATCTGAATCTGCTCATGCAAAAGCTCTATAGGAAAGCAACTCTATTGACACCAAACATTTACGAATTAAAAACACTAACAAACAAACAAAATATTTTTGATGGCGTTTTATTTTTACATGATCAAGGCATTGAAAATGTTTATGTAACTGGAGAATCAAAAAAAGGAAAAATTAGAAATCATCTCTACTCAAAAGGCGAGTTAGTAAATATTGATGAAGTTCCTAAGATGAAAACTATTATTCACGGAACCGGGTGTGCATTATCAACATCCATCTTATGCTTTTTGGTAAATAAAAAAAGTTTGAAGGATGCTTGTTCGAAATCACAAAACCTCATGAAAGTTTTAGCAAAAAACTCAAGAACTCATATTCATCAGAATATTCTTAAAATCTAAAAATGATTCAAGGACTTTATGCAATTACGCCTTCTGGCTTGGAAGAAAACGATTTGCTTTCTAATACCGAAGTCTTGCTCAAAGAAGGGATTAAACTCATTCAGTACAGAGACAAAATTCTTGATAAAAATACTTTTCAGGAAAAAGCCCATGCGCTTTTGAAATTAACTAAAAAATATGGAGCCAAGTTACTTATCAATGATCACGTCGAAATTTGCTTGGAAATAAGTGCCGATGGCTTTCATCTAGGTTTAGAAGATTACTCTTCTGAGGGAAACGCAGAGCTCTTAAGAAAGAATAAAGAATTTATTTCAAAAAATTTGATATGCGGCTTATCTTGTAAATGGGATAAAGAGCTGGTGATCAATCCTCCTGAAAATAAAATCAAATGGACTTATTTAGCAGTTGGGTCTTTTTATCCATCTAATACTAAGTCAACTATTCCGGAGACAAATGAGAACATAAAAAGAGAGTTCCTAAGCTATACTGATAAACCTCTTGTAGCTATTGGAGGTATTAATAAAAAAAACATCAAGGAAGTTAGAGGTTTGGGCTATTCTTGTTTTGCTCTAAGTGAAGCCCTCTTTAAAAATCCTAAACATTTTTTAAATGAGTATAAAAAGTTATGAAAGTCATTGGTTTTGGTGCAGCACTAGTCGATAAGCAATTTCTTATCAAAGATGATGCGCTTAATGATCTAGGCATAGAAAAAGGTTTAATGACTTTAAATTCTGAAGAGGAGCAGAGTGAGCTTCTTACTTTTCTACAAAATAAAAATTATGATCAAATGTCTTCATGTGGCGGGTCAGCAACTAATAGTATTTATGCAGCAGCAGCTTTAGGAACCAGTTCTGGCTTCATTGGAAAAGTTGCACAAGATGAAGATGGCGAAATCTATAACACCGATTTGAAAGACAATAACATTGAAATATCAAATTGCATCACATCATCAAATGGTAAAACCGGTAACTGTATTGTTTTAATTACTCCCGACGCAGAAAGAACGATGAATACTTATCTAGGAGTGAGTTCTGAAACAAAATTTTCTGAAATAAATTTCCAACAAGTTTCTGAGTCAAATCTACTCTTTATGGAAGCTTATGTGGTTACTTCACCTGATACAAAAGATACTGCAGAGAAACTTATCGAAAGCTGTCAAGAATCCAATATCAAAATAGCTTTGAGTCTTTCTGATCCTGGAATTGTGGCCGGTTTCAAAGATGAGCTGAAATCTTGGATGAAGACGAAAATAGATTATGTATTTTGTAACCATGAAGAAGCAAAAACTTTTTGTGGTGCAAATGAGTTCGATGACTTACGAAACTATGCAAAAACAATTTTTATCACCAACGGAGTAAACCCAACTGTTGTTCTTGAAGAGAATCAAACTTATGAGGTTTCTGCTTATGAAGCAAAGGCAGTTGACACCAATGGTGCTGGGGACATGTTTGCAGGTGGCGTAATTCACGGTTTAAGCGAAAGCTGGGAAAATGTTGAATCAGTAAAATTTGGTAACTTTTTGGCTTCAAAAGGAGTTACTGAAATTGGACCGAGACTTAAAAAAGATAAGTACATGGAATACTTAAAGGAGTTCTCTAAAAAATAAAAAAATTAACTGGATACTTTCATCTTCTTTTGATAAATTTTGCTTTTCAAAATTATGGTTACTAAAAATTCCAAAAAACCAACCAAAGCAAAAAAGCCTGCAGCAAAAAAAGTAACTAAGGTACAAAAAAAACCGGTAAAGAAACCCACTGCAAAGAAGCCAGTCAAATCAGTAAAAAAAGTAGCTGCTGCTAAAAAAACACCAAAGAAAGCTGCAGTCAAAGTCAGCGCTTCCCCAACGGATTTTTCGGCTTTCTTAAAGAATTTCCAACCTTACAGATCAAAGAAATCGGAAAAATACATGAATAAAAATCAACAGAAGCATTTTCTAGGAATGCTGACCGCTTGGAAAGAAGCTCTTATTGAAGAACAAGAAAAAACTGAACTATTGATTCAACAAGATCAAAGTAATTTTCCAGATTCTTTGGATCGTGCTGCAAAAGAAGAAGAATTTATGTTGGAATTGAGAAAAAGAGAAAGAGAACGAAAACTCATAGCAAAGATTGATCTTTCTCTGAAGGATTTAGAAGATAATCTTTACGGTTATTGTGAATCCTGTGGTGTTGAAATTGGCATCAAAAGATTGGAAGCTAGACCCACTGCAACCAAATGCATCGATTGCAAAACCGTCGACGAAATTAAAGAAAAACAACAATTCGGTTAATGTCGTCGCATCTTGCGTACTTGGTTTTAGGCTCTAACTTAGGCAAGCGGTCAACAAATCTCGCAAATGCCAAGACAGAAATAAGCGCACTTTCTGAAACAAAAATTCTAAAAGAAAGCGATATCTATAAGTCTCCTGCATATGGTCCAATCGAGCAGCCATTTTTTTTCAATCTTGCTTTGGAAGTTGAAACGAAGTTCACGCCTTTGGTACTTCTTGAGCATCTACAAAAAATTGAAAAGAAACTCAAACGTGAAAACAATTCTCATATGAAACCTCGAACTATTGATATTGATATTGTATTTTTTGATGATGAAACAATAGAAACGCCTCTTTTAAAAGTGCCACACTACGATTGGCAAAATCGAGACTTTTTCATAAAACCACTTAAAGAAATAAATTGCCAAGCTCATGAGTTTAAAAACTTTAGCTTTGACTAAAGTTTTCAAGATAGAATTATTTAATGAAAACTTATTCGGTAAGCGAAGCCAAAAAGAAAAATTC
>NZFZ01000003.1 GCA_002689405.1 Gammaproteobacteria bacterium
ATTCTTTACAAGAGGAACATCTCATGATGAATATGCTAGGTATACCGAAAATGGAGATATCAACGAGCAAACTTTAACAAGATTGGTTAAAAAGTTTAGAACTGCATCTGAATTAGTTCCTGATCCAATTATTAATCTTTCTGAAAAACAAGGAAGTTCTGGGGTTATTTTTTATGGAAGTACATCTTCAGCAATGTATGAGGCTAAAGATATTCTCAATGAAAATAACATTGAGGTAGATCTAATGAGAATTAGATCTTTCCCTTTCAATTTAGATGTATGGGAATTTATCGAAAATCATGACCTTATCTATGTGATTGAACAAAACAGGGATAGTCAAATGAGAACCTTAATAATGGCTGAAGGAGGAATTTCAGCAGAAAAACTTAGATCACTAGTGTGGTTCAATGGGGATCCAATTCAGGCAAAATTTATTGCTAAGAAAATATATGAAAGAGAATCACAACAGGCATTAATCACATGAGTTACTTTAAACCAATAAATAAACACCCCAATTTAGAAAAAAATAAGTTAGGTCTAACTAGAAGAGATTATGAAGGTGGCGTTTCTACGCTATGTGCTGGATGTGGCCATGATTCAATAAGCGCTTGCATCATTGAAGCCTGTTTTAGGTTAAATATAGAAGCATACAAAGTAGCTAAATTGTCTGGAATTGGATGTTCTTCAAAAGCTCCGGCATACTTTTTAAACGCCTCTCACGGATTTAATTCTGTTCATGGAAGGATGCCTTCTATAGCTACAGGTGCAAACTGCGCTAATGAAGATCTCCTTTATTTGGGAGTATCGGGAGATGGAGATAGTGCTTCAATTGGTATAGGTCAGTTTATCCATGCAATTAGAAGACAAGTGAACATGGTCTATTTCGTTGAAAATAACGGAACATATGGTTTAACAAAAGGACAATTTTCCGCAACAAATGACCTTGAGTCTAAAAATAAATATGGGGAGGATAATTTATTCCCGCCAATTGATCTTACTTCAATGGCAATTCAGATGGGAGCATCATATGTAGCTAGAAGCTTTTCAGGAGATAGAGATCAGTTGGTTCCTTTAATTATGGGTGCAATTCAACATAAAGGTTTTGCGCTCTTAGATATTATTAGTCCTTGTGTGACCTTCAATAATCACGATTCTTCAACTAAAAGTTACGATTACATTCGAAATCATAATGAAGCTATGGGCAAAACAGATTTTGTTCCCCTAGGAGAGGAAATTAAGACTAATTATGATGACGGTTCGAGTGTAGAAGTAAAGCTTCATGATGGTTCAAGACTGTCATTAGAAAAAACAGATCATAATTTTGATCCCACGGATGCTGGGAAATCTTTGGAGTTAATTAGGGAAAAAAATAAAGAAGGAAAAATTATCACCGGATTGCTTTATGTAGACAATAAATGCAAGCCTTTAACTGAAATAATGGAC
Organism: Gammaproteobacteria bacterium; assembly: GCA_002689405.1. GTDB lineage: Bacteria > Pseudomonadota > Gammaproteobacteria > Magnimaribacterales > AG-339-G14 > MEDG-81. The sequence goes on from NZFZ01000003.1 coordinate 1,444, forward strand.
TTACCTGATAAACCGCTTAACACTCTGGAACAAGACGAACTTTGTCCTGGCAGCGATATATTGGAAGAAATAAATAAAGGTTTAAGTTAAATTTACGCCAAGTCTGTGTGCAATTTCTTGGTAAGATTCAACCACGTCTCCAAGACCCAATCTAAATCTATCTTTATCTAGTTTCTTTTTAGTTTCCTTATCCCAAACTCTACAACCATCTGGAGTAAATTCATCTCCAAGATATATTTTTCCTGAGTTCTTTCCAAACTCTAATTTGAAGTCAACAAGAATTAAGTCCGCTTTAAGAAATAAATCAACTAAATGGTCGTTAATTTCTAAAGTGAGTTTTTTTAAAACTTCTATATCATCGGCTTCTGCCCAGCCAAAAGATATGATGTGATTATCATTTATCATTGGGTCGCCTAAGTCATCATCTTTGTAAAAGAATTCAAAAATAGGATTTTCAAATTTCATCCCTTCCTCAAGGCCAAGACGCTTACAAATACTTCCTGCAGCGTAGTTCCTCACTACACATTCAATTGGAAACATATCCAAAGACAAAACCAAACTTTCACGGTCATTTAGTTCTTCCAGAAGGTGGCAAGCAACACCTTTGGAGTCTAAATGATTCATAATAAAGTTATTGAATCTATTATTGACAGTACCCTTTCCTGCTAATTGTTCTATCTTTTTGCCATCAAATGCAGATGTATCATCAGTAAAATCCATTACAAGCTTTGATTCATCTGCAGTCCTATAAAGTTCTTTGGCTTTCCCTTTTGTTAGTAATTCTTTTTTTTCCATTTAAAGTTATGACAATGATTGGTTAATTTGAGAAATAATCTCTTCAGATAAGTCTAGGTTTTCTGCATCTAAATTGGTAGAAATTAGGCACTCTTTAGAGTTTAGTTCTTTAACAAAGATCTCTACGCTCGTGATGTCTGGTCTACGATCTAGCAAAGATCTTCTTACAGAATATTCTAAATAAAATTTTCCTTCATTTCTATCTTCATCAATTATTTTATAGCCTGCAAGTAACAAAGATCTTCTTAATGCAGCCCACGCTCTTGCAAAATTTATTCTAAGTTTAATTTTTGATAATCCTGATATTTCATCTGTTATAACTTCGGTTTTATTACTGGCATTTAAATTTAAGGCAACTAATGAAGTTCCTGAAGCTGGGCCTGATGATGATAAATACTCATAAAATTCGTTTATCAAGCTATCTAATTTATTTTCTTGAGAAGATACAATTTCCCATGAATTATTCACTTTTTTAAGTTGAGAGACGAAAATTTCAGAACTAGACTGTTGCAAGCCTCTTTCTATTTTGAATACAAATTTTGAATCAATATTATTGAAATTAAATATTTTTGAATTGATAGTTCCACTATTCGGGTCAAAAGAATCCAAACCAAGATTATTTTTGTTTTCAAGAAACTCAATAGTCATTGGCCAGGCAGCGCTCGGTTCTAGTCCTAGATAAACCCACCGAATTTCTCCAAGTTTATGAAGTCTAATTTCACTTGAAGAAGCTGCAGAAAATAGTTGTTTCGGTCGAGGAGTAAAAACTTTTGTTTGATTATTTAGAACTTCAACTTCTCCAGAAATTGGATACTTATCAACTATAAATGAAGAATCTTTAATGACGCCTTTTTCTAAAAGAATATCTTCATTTTTTGAAGTATCGATTAATTTCCTATCTTGAAATTCTTCCTGTGAATTCATTGAAGCACAAGCAGACATGAAAAGAAAAATGATTAATACTAGCAAGTTCTTCATAATTTAAATTAGATTTAATTCTTCAAGAGAATTTTTCACTGATTTTTTAAACAAATCATTAAGTTCAACCAAAGGCAGTCTTATGCCATTTTTTATCAAGCCCATCTCATGCAAAGCCCATTTTACAGGAATGGGGTTAGATTCGCAGAATAAGTTTTGATTAAGATTATATATTTGATCATCCAATTTTTTTGCCTTAGAAAAATCACTTTGTACAAGCCTACAAATTTCAGAAATTATTTCAGGCACCACATTAGAGGTAACCGAAATGGTTCCATGCCCACCTTTTTTCAAGAACTCTAAAGAAGAAAAATCATCTCCAGAATATAAGAAAAAGTTTTTACCTTTGATATCTTCTTCGCACAATTTTAATACCTCAGAAAGATTTTTCATGTCTCCAGTGGCATCTTTAATACCCATTATATTTTGATGAGAAGATAACCTTTGGACAGTTTCAGGCTCTATGAAACTAGCTGTTCTAGATGGAACGTTATAAAGAATTTGCGGAATATCTACTTCATCAGCTATTTTTGCATGATGTCGGTAAATGCCTTCCTGCGGTGGTTTATTGTAGTAAGGTGATACTAGTAAAGCAGCATCTGCTCCTAAGTTTTTTGCTTCTCTCGTAAGTTGCAGAGCTTCCTCAGTCGAATTAGCTCCTGTACCTGCGATGATGTGCACTCTTCCATTAGATATTCTTATAAAAAATTCTATTAATTTTATATGATCTTCAAAATCTATGGTTGCTGATTCTCCTGTTGTGCCAACTGCCACCAAACCTGAAATTCCTGAATCTATTTGAAAGTTGATAAGTTTTTCAAGAGAATTGTAATCAAGGTCTCCTTTTTCGTTCATAGGAGTTACCAAAGCTGTTATAGATCCTTCAATCGACATTAATGTTTTATTAATAATTTTTAATAAGTGGTATTATTCCATATCTTAATTAATCTTGATTGAAAAAATGAAAGTAGGATCAAAAGTAAAAAATTTTAAGGCGGAGATGACCGGAAAAGCTGATTTTAATTTAGCAGACTATATAGGAAAAAGAATAGTAATTTATTTTTACCCTAGAGATAATACTCCTGGTTGTACTTCAGAAGGAGAAGATTTTAGAGATAATTACAAATTATTTAAAAAAATGAAAACGGAAATCTTTGGAGTTTCCAAAGATTCTCTAAAATCTCACGAAGGCTTTAAAGAAAAATTTAAATTTCCCTTTGAACTAATCTCTGATCCCGACGAAAAGGTTTGCAAAATCTTTGATGTAATAAAAGAAAAAAGCATGTATGGAAAAAAATATATGGGTATCGAGAGAAGCACCTTTTTAATTGATTCAAAAGGAAAGCTGATCAAAGAATGGAGAAAGGTAAAAGTTAAAGACCACGTTGAAGAAGTCTTATCATCCTTAGATTAATTTATTAGGTCTTCTCTTGTAGGCCATGCAAGCATTATTGCTCTTAAAAAAGTTGCAATAGGAATTGCCAATAGAAGACCCCAAAAGCCCCATATGCCACCGAAAATTAAAACTGCCGTAATAATTATGACCGGGTGTAATTTTACTTCTCTACCCAAAAGCAAAGGCATTAGAACATTTCCATCTAAAGCCTGAATAATCAAATAACTTGTAATAAAAATATAAAAACTGGAGTCAAGCCCCCATTGAAAAAGGCCAATTAAAACCACGGGAATTGTAACTAAAATTGCTCCAACATAAGGTATCAAAACTGATAAACCTACTAAGATAGATAAAATGATTGAATAATTCACTTCCTGAAAATAAAAAACAAATCCAGTTACAAGAGCAACAATGATCATTTCCAAGCCCTTTCCTCTTAAGTAACCATACAATTGAATATTTAAATCATTCCATATTTTTGTTAGCAGGTTCTTTTTTTTGGGCAATAGATCTTTAGCATGATTAATAAAAATATCCCTATCTTTGAGCAGGAAAAATACTAAAAAAGGAACAATAATTAAATAAAGTAAAGCGTTCATTACAGCTGAGAATCCTGAATTAAGCTGCAACAAAGCGTTTTGAAATAATGTGGGGACATAAGAAAAAGCATTTATTATTACTTCATCTAATTGATTTGATTGGAGTTCATATTGAGCCAGTTGATTGGATAAAAATGTGTTGACCGATTCGTAGATTTGCGGGATGTCCGAAACCAAAAGCAAAATCTGTCTTGATAAAAATGGTAAAAATAAAAATATGGATAAATAAAATAAGCCAAAAATAAATAGAGTGACTGATAAGGCTAAAATTCTACTATTACCTTTTTCTTCCATAAAGCTCATCAATCCATTAAGAATGTAAGCGATTAAAATACTCACCAAAACAGGAGCAATTATCCCACCCAAGAAATATAAAATTACAATTCCGATTGATAAAATAAATAAAGCAGCATATTGCTCGTCATCATAAAAATACTTATCAAAGAAATTTTTTAAGAAATTAATCATCTGTTTCTAACTTTAGATTTCAATTATACTTTCTAAATGGCAAATAAATTATATTTATTATTATTTGTATTGTTTTTTTCTTCTTATTTTCATTCGGTAATAGAAGAAGACCCTCTTCCAGCATTGGGTGACTATTCCTCAGCTTCCATATCCTTATCAGGCGAATATGAAATGGGAAGACTTTGGTTAGCAATGTATAGAGGTTCAACGGAGGAATATACTGATCCTTTAATGAGAACTTATCTTGAAGATTTAATTTATCGTCTTTCAGAAACAAGTGAAGTAAGAGATAGAAGATTTGAATTCATTATATTAGAAGACAAAACGATTAATGCCTTTGCTGCGCCTGGAGGAATAATAGGAATTAATTTAGGCATGTTTTTAAACACAGAAAGAGAAGGAGAGCTTGCTTCGGTAATGTGCCATGAATTAGCTCATTTAAGTCAAAGACATTTTGCCAGGTCTCAAAATAGAAATTCTCCTTTAGCTAATGCTCTTATGATTCTTGGAAGCATTGCAGTTGCTGCTGCTTCCAGAAACCCTGAAGCAATATTGATTGCACCAGCCGCCATGCAACAAATGTCTATAAATTACACAAGAAGCAACGAGAAAGAGGCAGACAGAATAGGCTTTAATAATCTAGTAAAAGCAGGCTTTGATCCAAATGACATGGTTATGATGTTTCAAAGAATGCAAGATAAATATCAAAATGAGGATTCCGAACAGTTTTCCTATCTTATGACTCACCCTCTTCCAAGTGAAAGACTTGCTGATATGAGAATTAGGTCCGATGGTTTTAATAAGACTTCAAAAAATTCATATAGAGATAATATGGATTTTTATTTGATGCAAAAACGCGCTCAAGTTTGGGCAGAAAAAGATATAAAAAGTTTAGTAAAGAGATTCAAGAAAGGCCAAAAATCGCAAAATAAAAATATCCAAGTTTCAAATACATATGGCTTATCACTTGCTTACAAAAAAAACAAAGATTTTGAAAAAAGCTTTGGTATTTTGAGAGAACTCGTAAAAGAAATACCTAATAATTTAGTATTTGAATCCAGTCTGATGGAGCTTCATCTTGCAGCAGGAAACTATTATGAAGCTATATCACTTGGAAAAAATATATTAGAGATTCATGAAAATAATTACTCTGCTTCAATGTTGCTTGCTGATGCATATATTAAAAATGAACAGTCTGATTTGGCAGAAAAGCTTTTAAAATTTTTAGCTAAAGATAGACGAACTGATCCAAATGTTTGGTTTAAACTCGCTGAAGTTCAAGGTTTATCAGGAAATATTCTTGAACTGCATAGATCCAGGGCTGAATTTTTTATTTTGACTGGCAGACATGATGCAGCTGTATTTCAACTAAAGGAAGCTCTATCTCTTTCACAAAATCTATTTGAAGTCAGGGAAAGCATTATTAGGCGCTTGGAAGAAATTTTTGCAGCAAAAAGAGCTTTGACAGAACTATCCTAACCAGGAAATAAATCAACAAAGTTTTTTCCAGCTAAAAGATGTATGTGAAGATGAAAAACTGTCTGCCCAGCTTTCTCTCCATTATTTATAACTACGTTGAATGCATCTTGAACATCTAGTTGTTCTGCAACTTTTTTAACTACCATCATTAAATGGCCTAATAAGGCCTGATCAGGTTTTTTAGCCTCAGATAGTTTTTGAATAGGTTTTTTTGGGATTATAAGAATATGAATTGGAGCCTTGGGAGCAATGTCTTCAATTGCAATACATTTGTCATCCTCATAAACAATATTCGAGGGGAGTTCTCTATCAATAATTTTTTCAAAAATTGTTTTAGTCATATTAAGCAAACATCTTATATCCAATAAAAGTTGCTAGTAAACAAATAGATGTGATGACTAAAGCAATAAAATATGCCGTTAGTATTCCATTTGTAGTTGAAAATAATAAAACTTCTTTAGTAAAGGCTGAAAAAGTTGTAAAAGAACCTAAGAAACCAATGACAACTATTGGGCCAATAAGCTCCTTGTTTGAGAAATTAATTGCTAAAAAAGTTCCTATTAAAAAACAACCAATTAAATTCACAGTTAACGTTCCTAAAGGAAATCCTAAGAAAATTATTTTTGCTAGGAATGAGCTTAAAAGGAATCTTGAAACTGCACCAAAAAAAGCACCAATTCCTATTAGAAGATAAATCATAACTTTTGGTGGGTCGTATAGGATTCGAACCTATGACCAATTGATTAAAAGCCAACTGCTCTACCAACTGAGCTAACGACCCAAAAAAAAAGATTATACCTTTATTGAGAATTTAATTTAATTAAATCTTGTTCTGCAAGTAAAGCGGCTCCAGAGTTTGGATAATTACTTATAACTTCTTGTAAGAGAATCTCAGCAGAGTCCAATTCTTCTAAATTAATTTTTGCAAGAGCAAGTTTGTACAAACCATCTACCTTCCTGGGATGATCATCAAACTTTGATACAAAAGCATTCAAAATTTCAGAGGAATCTTCAAACATTTCTTGGACTAAATAAATTTCACCCAACCAAAAATAAGCATCGCCTACATAAGTTCCGTTTGGATAAGAAAGTATCAAAAGCCTTAAGTTTTCTGCTGCTTCTGAATATCTAGAATTATCAAGCAACTTAATAGAATTTGACCAAAGACCGAATTCTCCTGAGTCAATATCTTCTTCTATAAGCCCTGACAAAGGATTTATGGATTGATCAGAAGATTCTTCGTTTTGAGCTTCTTCAAATAGTAATTTTGTTTCCAAAAGGTGTATCCTTTTGTCCAAGTCAATATACCTAATTTGGTTTGCTTCTTCCAACCTAGAAATAGTTAAGTTATTTGTTTCTATTGAAGCTGTTAAAGACTCTATTTCTTTCTTCAAAAGATTTATTTTTTCAAGAAGAAGCTCTACGGATTCAGTGTTTTGCAAAATTGCAAAATTAGACGAACCCAAAAAAATAAAAAAAAGAAAGTTTTTTAGAATTTTCAATCTAATAAAGAGAGATTTCTACCCTTCTATTTTCAGCCCAAGCTTTTTCATTTGATGCACTTTTAAGAGGCTTTTCTTCGCCAAAACTTACTACTCTAATTTTTTTGCCAGATACTCCTTTCACAATAAGAAAGTCTCTCACCTCAAGTGCTCTTCTTTCTCCGAGTGCTAAATTGTATTCTCTTGTTCCCCTTTCATCACAGTGGCCTTCCAAGCGTACTATTTTTGCCTTTTTTATTTCTGGTAAATACTGCTCGAGTAAATTTTTATCTTCTGCATCTAAAGTGGATTTATCAAAATCAAAATAAACTTTATCGTCTAGATTAGTTTCAAGCCTTTCTTCTTGAAGATATTCGTCCCCTGCTACAGAGGCATATTGCATTCGTTCTACTGAATCTGACACATTCGCAGCACAAGAATATACCTGACAAAGCATTGCTAAAATAAATATTCCAATTGGTTCCATAAATAGTCTCCTCATTGTTAAAGCTCCTTCTTTAATATAATGATTATAATACTTTTCCTTTAGACAAGAAATTTTATATTAAGTTTGTTTAATTTAATAATGGCGACCAGGCTGGTTCTCTTACTGATCCATTTTTAACAGGTAATGAAAATCTTGATTTTCCATCTAAGGTGATTCCTCCTAAATAACCATTAGATCCATCTTTTGTCGCATAAATAATGATATTCCCATTTGGAGAAATAGTAGGTGATTCATCTAGCGAAGTAGAGGTCAAAGTCTCAATGTATCTACTGGAAAGTTTTTTTGTTGCGATCTGAAAATTTCCATTGTTTCCATGAACAAAAAATATAGATTTTCCATCAGGAAAATATCTTCCCCTGGCATTATAATTACCATCTCTGGTTAATCTTTTTTTTCTTTTAGATTGTGTATTAATTTCATAAAGCTGTGGAGAACCTGACCTGTCAGATGTAAAAATAATTTTTTTTGAATCTGGAGACCATGATGGTTCGGTATCGATTCCATAATGATTTGTCAGCCTTATTAATCTTTTGCTGTTTATAGAATATAAAAAAATATCTGGATTTCCTGAAAAAGAAACTACTAAGGCTAAGCTCTTCCCATCGGGTGACCAAACTGGAGCACTATTTGTCATTCCAAGAGCCTGGATTGAATTTCTTTCACCAGATTGTAAGTCTTGAATAAAAATTTCCGCTAAACCATTTTCGAAAGATACATATGCCATTTTTTTCCTATCAGGAGACCAATCAGGAGACATTATTGGAGCCTTGGAAGAAAAAAGAATTTGTTCGTTTTTACCATCAATATCTGAAATGCACATTTGATATGTATCAGCATCAGAATTGATAACGTATGCCAGTTTCGTATCAAATATTCCTTTCAAGCCTGTAATTTCCTCATAGATTCTATTACTGATAATTTTTGAAATTCCTTCGATATTATCTTCACTTCCAACAATTTCTCCCTCTAGTAACTTAATTCTTCGATTTATATTGAATAATGAATATGAAATATTTAAATTTCCTAAGGAGTTAACGGAATTTACTTTTCCAATTACTGAATAATCTACTCCAAGTACTTTCCAATCCCTATAATAAAAATCATTTCCTGAGCTAGGATAAGACAGCATCTCACTCTTAGGTAGATTTTCAAACTCCCCAAATAAAAGCATATTCTTTTCGATATTTCTAGATATCTGCCTGCCATAGCTTTCTTCAATACCGTCGTCTACGCCAAAGGGAACAAATGCAATTTTTGATAAATTATCACTGCCCTTTAAGATCTCTATTTCTAAAATAGAAAAAATACTATTAGAAACTAAAATTAATGCTACAAACAAAAATCTAATCACTCTATCTCCCCAGATGATTTAAAAACCAAGTTAAAATTTCTAAAGTTTTGTTCAAATAGCTTTCTATCAAGGGATAAGACTTCTTCAAAAAAAGTCATTTTATTCATTGCAGTTAAAATAGAATTGTTGAAAGAAGAATTGATACTTGGTTCAATCAAATCAAAATTTAATAACTCACCAGAAGGAGCAAGGTTTATTGATACCTTTGCTATTAAAGATTCACTCAAAGAATTTGGCTTAATCCAAATTGAAGAAATTCTTGCTTGTATGATTGCTGAAACTCTCAAAATATCTTCTCTTTCCTTTGAAAGCTTAATTTTACTGATTTCGTTTTTGATATCTAATTTATTAATTTTAAATTTAGAAACAATAGCTGCTTCAGCAGCTTTTATCTTTTCATCAGTTGCAGAAGTTTTTTTTGTTTCTTTTTTAACTGTTGTTTTAGGAAAAGATGAATCGAACAATATATCCTCTTCTTGAATTAATTCATAAAAATTAACTCGAATAGATTGCGTCTTGTCTATATTAAGCTTTGGGATAGAAAAAATTGAAAAAATCAAAGATAGAAATAAAAGAACCAAAAAAAAAGTGTTTAAACTAGTTAAAGCCTTATTCATTTTTAATGGGTTCAGTTATGAGATTAATAGAATCTGTTTTAAATTTTTTTATCAAAGACATTGTTTGAGCTACATTGTCATAGAGTGTTTCTTTGTCAGCTCTTAAAAATATCTCTACTTTTGGATTATTTTTTAAAATTTTTTCAAACTGTTCTGCAAATGACTGAAAACTTTTATAACTTTCATTCTTCTCGCCTAGATCAAGAGAATAAAATCCCTCTTTGCTGATTGAAACAGTTAAATTATCGTCTTTAGATTTATTCAGAGCTTGTGCTTCGGTTTTTGGTAAATCAAGATCAATTCCTTGAATCATAAATGGTGTCGCAACCATGAAAATAACTAACAAAACTAATGAAATATCCACATATGGAATTACGTTAATTTCTGTTAAAAGCTTTCTACTTTTTTCTCGTCTCTTGGACATTGAATTCTTGGTAAGTTATTAAAAGTTCAGATGTAAAATTTTCGTAACTCCTAATAATCATGTCAATTCTTTTGACACTCCAATTGTAGGAAATAAGGGCAGGTATAGCAGCGAAAAGACCCAAGGCAGTTGCCACCAAAGCTTCAGATATTCCTGGAGCTACAGCATTTATTGATACTTGAGAAAGTTGTGCTAAACCACTAAAAGCATTCATAACTCCCCAGACAGTTCCAAATAGTCCTATAAAGGGGCTTACAGATGCTACAGTAGATAAAAAGGATAATCCTTCTTCTAATCTTTCTTCTTGCCTATTAATTATTATTTCTGTTGACTTATTGATGCGGTCTTCAGCTTTTTCAAAATTTTCTGCTTTTAAAAATTCTTCATGAGAAATTACAAAGATTTGAGATAGTCCAAAATTATCTTCTTTACGATTGAGTTCATTAAATATTTTTTCAATATTTCTAGAGTTCCAAAACTCTGTTTCAAACTCAAAGATATCCTTTTTCGCTCTGCTTAAGGTAAGCCACTTATCAAAGATAAACCACCAGGAAGTTCCCGCTAGAATAAACAAAACAATCATCACTAACTGAACAACTAAGCTTGCTCCTAAAAATAAATCTACAAAACTTAATTCAGCTTGCATTTTTTTTATCCAACATCTTTTTTCTTAGCTCATCTGGAAGAGCAATGGGTTTTTTAGTTTCAAGATCAACACAGCCGCATAATACATTAGCTTCACACATTATTTGTGAATTTATAACAACTCTTTGGTTAAAGCTAAAACTAGCTTTCTTTAATTCTGAAAGAGAAGATTCTATTTTTATTAATTGATCTAATAGAACAGGTTTTTTGTAATGAATGTCTAATTTATTAACAATGAAAATAATGTTTTTGTCTAATAGTTCGTTTTGTAGATAACCACACTTTCTTAGAAATTCAGTTCTAGCTCTTTCAAAATATTTAAGATAATTAGCATAAAAAACTACACCTTGTGCATCCGTATCTTCATAGTAAATTCTTAGCTCTATGGTATCTGACATTAAAGATGGCTTTTTATATCTTCCTCAAAGAGAGATTTAAGTAAAACTATGAAGCTCTCTAAAGAAAAATCGCATGTATTATTAAAATCTTTAGGAAGATTATCGTTCAAAGTATGGAGTGGAACTCTCACCTTGATAGGTCTGTGATTAAATTTATAGATCAAAGCTGGATAACTACCTTCTGGAGTTGCAGCAATCACTTGATCCCACCAGCCTTCAAGAGGTTCTGCGCCTTGCCCATATCTCTTGCATTCTATATACCAATTACCAAGAATAAGATCTGGAAGATATTTTTCTCGAGTTTGCTCCAATATTCTTTTTAATGGTTTTTTTAATTCTAAAGAATCATTCAATGCATTTGCAATTTCTCTTTCAAATGATGCTCCCTTATTCCTTGAATTCGTCATCAAGCAAAGCTCCCTTCCGAAAACTCAGCATTAGAATGAACACTTTGCACATCATCCAGATCTTCAAGATTTTCAAGAAGATTGATAACTTTTTCTGAAGCTTCATCATCAAGCTCAACGCTATTTGATGCTTTCATAAGCAACTCGTATTGGTTGATTTTGATTTCATTCTCTTCTAGAACTTTTTTAAGATTGTGAAATTCCTCAACTTCAACAGAGATGATGAGATTATCTTCATCACCCTGTTCTACTTCATCTGCACCATTGGATACAGAGATATCAAATATTTTTTCCTCATCAGAATTTTCAACGACTATTTGACCAATTTTGGTAAATAGATATGCTACAGAACCATCGGTACCTAAACTTCCTCCATACTTTGAAAAGGCATGCCTAACTTCAGCAACTGTTCTATTTTTATTATCCGTTAAAGTTTCAATGATTATGGCAACCCCATTGGGACCATAGCCTTCATAAATGGTTTCTTCTAAATTTTCTGCTTCCTGATCTCCAGAACCTCTTGCTATGGCTCTTTCTATTGTATCTTTTGGCATATTGGCCCCAAGGGCCTTATCTAGAGCCAGTCTTAATCTGGGATTATCTCCTGGCTCAGGTCCTCCCAATTTAGCAGCAACGGTAAGCTCTCTTATAAGTTTTGAAAAAACTTTTTGTCTTTTTTCATCTTGACGACCTTTGCGATGTTTTATGTTGGCCCACTTAGAATGTCCCGCCACTATTTATCCTCTTCAAGAACTTTTATGGAAAGCATATCTAATTGATCTTGATCAATTAAACTTGGTGCATCGGAAAGCAAGCAGGTTGCTGATTGGGTCTTTGGAAAAGCAATTACATCTCTGATGGATTCTTGTTTACAAAGCAACATGATCAAACGATCCAATCCAAAAGCAATTCCGCCATGAGGAGGACATCCATAGGACAAAGCTTCTAAAAAGAAGCCAAATTTTTCATCCGCTTCTTTTTTATCTATTCCTAAAATTGATAATACTTCCAATTGTTCATCTAAATTGTTAATTCTCAAAGAGCCGCCTCCAATTTCACTGCCGTTCAAAATAAGGTCATATGCTTTTGCAACAGCATTTGCAGGATCTTTCTTTAGTTCTTTGAGCCCTCCTTGAGTAGCAGTAAAAGGATGGTGTGATGGAGATAAGTTCCCTTGAATGTCCTCTTCAAATAAAGGAAAGTCTGTTATCCATCCGAATTTAAAAGCCTCTTTATCAATTAAGTTAAGATCTTCACCTAATTTTTCTCTCAATGAGCCCATTGAATCATTCACAACATTTCTGTGATCGGCACCAAAAAAAACGGTGTCTCCAGAACTTAGATTAAGCCTTTCAACTAAACTAGAAATCTCTTCTTTAGAAAGGAACTTAAGAATTGGAGACTGAAGACCATTTTCAAGATCAGTAGAATCATTGACTTTTATATAAGCTAGTCCTTTTGCTCCAAAATTACCGACAAATTTAGTGAACTCATCTATTTTATTTCTGCTTATTTCTTGTTCAATTTTAAGGGCAACAATTCTTGCCTTTTCATTCTTAGCAGGATCGGCAAAAACCTTAAATGAAGACTTTTCAAAAATATCTTTTACATCAACAAGTTTTAAGGGGTTTCTTAAATCAGGTTTATCTGAGCCATAATCCTTTATTGCTTCTTGATATTTAATTCTTTGGAAATCATCAAACTCTATATTTAAAGTTTCATAAAAAATTCTTTTAATAAGGCTTTCAGATATGCTGAGAATTTCTGCTTCTGAAATAAAAGATAATTCGATATCCAATTGAGTGAATTCTGGCTGCCTATCTTTTCGGGTATCCTCATCCCGAAAGCATCTAACAATTTGAAAGTATTTTTCAAAACCTCCAATCATCAACATTTGTTTGAAAAGCTGTGGTGACTGAGTGAGTGCATAAAACTTTTGATTGTAAAGTCTGCTTGGGACAAGAAAATCCCTGGCTCCTTCCGGAGTAGCTCTAGCCATCATTGGGGTTTCAATTTCAATAAACTGATCTTCAATGAGATAACTTCTAACGATGTGATTTACTTGCGATCTTATTTTCAGATTTGATTGCATTTCCGGTCTTCGTAAATCCAAGTAACGGTATTTAAGACGAACCTCTTCGCCGACTTTTGTATGTTCATCTAGTTGAAAAGGCAAAGGTTTGCTTTTGGAAAGGATATCAATTTCTTTTGAAACCAATTCTAGTTCTCCTGAAGCCAATGACTCATTTATTGTACCTTTAGGCCTTTTTCTGAGAATTCCTGTAACTTCAAGAACATAGGACATTCTTATTGATTCCGACTTTTTGAATAAATCTTTATCTTCTGGCTCAACAACAACTTGCATTAATCCAGATGCGTCTCTGATATCTAAAAATATGACACCGCCATGATCCCTGACTTTTTCAACCCACCCAGAAATAAGAAAGGAAGAATCGATTTCTTTATTAGAAATGTTTGTTATTTGAGTGCGTTCCATAATAGAAAGATTTTTTAATCTTTTTTAGTAGGTTTTGAGTTTTCTGTTTTCTTTGGTTCCTTAGATGTTTTTTTACTTTTAACATCTGATTGTACAAGATTTTTTTTATTGCCTGTCTTAAAGTCAGTTTCGTACCATCCTGACCCTTCTAAACGAAAGGATGGGGCTGAGATAATCTTTTTAGCCCTTGCCTTTGGCGAACAATCACAAAACACAGTTTTTGTAGAATCTGCTACAGAAACAATTCTTTCAAATATTTTGTGGCATTTACTACATTGGTACTCATAAATAGGCATTATTCCTCACTGAAAGCATCTTTTTTTAGTATTATTAATTTTTTAAAGCAGAATATTAATTTATATTTTAAATGAAAGCTTCCTCATTTCACTATAAAACTCAAAAAGAAGCCCCAAAAGACGCTGAACTCATAAGCCACAAACTTATGATCAGAACTAATATGATAAAACCTCTGGCTTCTGGTATTTATTCGTGGATGCCCCTAGGATTAAGGATTCTCAATAAGGTCGAATCTATCATTAGAAGAAATATGAATGAGTACGGTTGTCTAGAAGTTTTAATGCCAATGGTTCAACCAAAATCACTATGGGACGAAACAAAAAGGTCAGAGCAAATGGGTCCAGAACTTTTAGGTTTTTTGGATCGTAATGAAAGGGAATTTTACCTCGGACCTACTCATGAAGAAGTCATTTCCGATATATGTCGGCAAGAACTGCAAAGTCATAAAGACCTGCCTAAAACTTTTTATCAAATACAAACAAAATTTAGAGATGAAATTAGACCTAGATTTGGCGTAATGCGAGGCAGAGAGTTCTTAATGAAAGATGCTTATTCATTTGATCTTAATGAAGAAGGGATGAGCAAAAGCTATAAAGCTATGAAAGAGTGTTATCAAAAAATATTTGATGAGATTGGCTTTGATTACAAAATTGTAAAAGCTGATTCAGGTGCAATTGGTGGGAATATGTCTGAAGAATTTCATGTCTTAGCTGATTCTGGTGAAGATACATTGGTATTCAACGATAACGATTTTTCATCAAATATTGAATTGTTGGAAGATTCCTTAAAAACCGAAATTGAAAAAAAAATTGAAAATAACGATCTGTCTGACATTGATAGTGAGTATGGCAAACTTTCAATTAAAAAAGGAATTGAGGTAGGTCATATATTTGAGCTAGGTAATAAATACAGTAAATCTATGGGTTTAAGTGTCCAACATGATAATAGTCAAAAAATTTTAGAAATGGGCTGTTACGGAATTGGAGTTTCACGAATTGTTGCAGCTGCTATAGAGCAAAATCATGATAGTGAAGGTATTGTTTTTCCAAGAAATATTTCTGCTTTTGATTGTTCCTTAATTTCAATCAATGAAAAGAAATCAGAGATAGTTAAAAACAAAGCTAAAGAAATATACTCTTATTTAATGAATAACAAAGTAGATGTCTTTTATGACGATAGAGATGCATCTCCAGGTAATAAATTTTCTGATTCCAATTTAATGGGAAATCCTTATCAAATAGTCATTAGCGAAAAAAATGTTGAAAAAGGCTCAATAGAAATAATTAATAGAAGAGATCAGGCAAAATCTGAAATAATGGAAAAAGACTTATTGGGTCTCTTTAATTGAGTCTGTAATCTGTTTTTCTATTTTCTTAGCTATATTAGGGTTATCTTTTAGCCACTGACTAGCATTGATTTTACCTTGACCAATTTTTTCACCA